>NZ_LZKV01000152.1:0-73233 GCF_001672995.1 Mycobacterium sp. 1482292.6
CCTGTTTCCCGCCGGCAGCAAGCAGCCCGGTTACCTGCCGGTGCTGCGCGCCCTCGATTATGCGGGCGACGAGGTCGTCCTGATGCACGCCGACGACATTCGCCTGTGGCGGATGGCGGTGTTCGACGTGCTGGTCAACAACGCCGACCGCAAGGGCGGCCATGTGCTGCGCGACCTCGACGGCCACATCTTCGGGGTCGACCACGGCGTGTGCCTGCACGTCGAGGACAAGCTGCGCACGGTGCTGTGGGGATGGGCCGGCAAGCCGATCGACGATCACACCTTGGAAGCCGTGGCCGGCCTGGCGGACGCGCTCGAGGATCAGTTCGGTGACGAACTGGCCGAGCACATCACCCGGGCCGAAGTCGCAGCGCTGCGCAGGCGCGCCCACGCGCTGCTGGACCGTCCGGTGATGCCCGGGCCGAACCGGCATCGCCCCATTCCCTGGCCGGCTTTCTAGCGGTGATCGCAAGCGCGGCGCCGCCATCGGTGAAGGCCGCGGTACGCCGTCGGTGATACTGAAGCGGTGAGCCCCGCCGACGAGATAACCGCCGACGAGATAACCGATGCCGCGCTGGCCGCCGATCTCGCCGCCGAAGCCGGGGAGTTGTTGCTGAAGGTCCGCGACGAAGTCGGCTTCGGGTATCCCTGGGCGCTGGGTGATGCCGGTGACAGCCTGGCGAACGCCTTGATCCTGCGGCGGCTGCACGCGGAGCGGCCCGACGACGGGGTGCTGAGCGAGGAGGCCTACGACGACCTGTCCCGCCTCAACCATGACCGCGTGTGGATCATCGACCCACTGGACGGCACCCGGGAGTTCTCCACGCCGGGCCGCGACGACTGGGCGGTACACATCGCGCTGTGGCAGCGCCCCAGTAACGGCCAGCGCGAAATCACCGACGCGGCGGTGTCGTTGCCGGCCCGCGGCAACATCGTCTACCGCAGCGACACCGTGACCGCCGACGCCGCGCGCGTCGGCGTCAGCGACACCATCCGCATCGCCGTCAGCGCCACCCGGCCCCCCGCGGTCCTGCACCGGATGCGCCAGACGTTGCCCATTCAGCCCGTCGCGATCGGTTCGGCCGGTGCCAAGGCGATGGCCATCATCGACGGGCACGTCGACGCCTACGTGCACGCGGGCGGCCAGTGGGAGTGGGATTCGGCGGCCCCGGCCGGGGTGGTGATGGCCGCCGGCATGCACGCGTCGCGGCTCGACGGATCGCCGATGCGCTACAACCAGCTCGACCCGTACCTGCCCGACTTCGTGATGTGTCGCGCCGAGCTGGCGCCCATCCTGTTGAGCGCCATCCGCGGCACGTAGGCCGTTAGGCCGTTAGGCCGTCAGCGGCCGAGCCGGCGCCGCAAGTCTTTCGCCGAGAGCATCCGCACCATGTTTTCGATGAAGCTGCCCTTCCTGGTGCCGCAGGGATGCCAGAGCGGCTCCTTTCATCGCGTGTTTTTCGTCGCGCGCCGCCTTCCCGGCCCGCCGCGCGGGCCGCATCGTCGGCGCGCTTAGGCTGATTGCCATGCAGTCGTGGTCTTCCCCAGAGGTCCCCGTGTTGGCGGGGCGCGGCCCGGAGCTTCGGCTGTATGACACGTCCGACCGGCAAGTGCGTCCCGTGGCGGCCGGCTCGACCGCCACGATGTATGTCTGCGGCATCACCCCGTACGACGCGACCCATCTGGGCCACGCGGCAACCTATCTGGCGTTCGACCTGATCCATCGGCAGTGGCTCGATCTCGGGCACGACGTCCACTACGTGCAGAACGTCACCGACGTCGACGATCCGCTGCTGGAGCGCGCCGAGCGCGACGGCATCGACTGGCGCGAGCTGGCCGCGCGTGAGGTGTCGCTGTTCCGCGAAGACATGGCGGCGCTGCGCATCCTGGCCCCCCGCGAATACGTCGGGGCGACCGAGGCCATTGCCGAGGTCGTCGAACTCGTCGAGAAGATGCTGGCGTCCGGAGCGGCCTACGTCGTGGACGGCGAATACCCGGACATCTACTACCGCGCCGACGCCACGAGGCAGTTCGGCTACGAATCCGGCTATGACCGCGACACCATGCTGCGGCTGTTCGCCGAGCGCGGCGGCGACCCGCAACGGCCCGGCAAAACAGACCAGCTCGACGCGCTGCTGTGGCGGGCCGAGCGGCCGGGGGAGCCCAGCTGGCACTCGCCGTTCGGTCCGGGCCGTCCCGGCTGGCACGTCGAGTGCGCGGCGATCGCGCTCAGCCGCATCGGCAGCGGCCTGGACATTCAGGGCGGGGGCAGCGACCTGATCTTCCCGCATCACGAATTCACCGCCGCGCACGCCGAATGTGTGCGCGGCGAGCGGAGATTCGCCCGCCACTACGTACACGCCGGGATGATCGGCTGGGACGGGCACAAGATGTCCAAGAGCCGGGGCAACCTGGTCCTGGTGTCTGCCCTGCGCGCGCAGGGTGTCGAGCCTGCGGCCATCCGCTTGGGGCTGCTCGCCGGGCACTACCGCGGGGACCGGTATTGGAGCGACCAGGTGCTCGATGACGCCGTCGCCCGGCTGCACCGCTGGCGTAGCGCTACGGGGCTGGCCGTCGGGCCGGACGCCAGCGACGTGATCGCGCGGGTGCGCCAATATCTAGCCGACGACCTCAACACGCCCAAAGCCCTTGCCGCCCTTGATGGTTGGGTCACCGACGCGCTGGAGTACGGTGGCCACGACGCCGAGGCGCCCAGGCGGGTGGCGACGGCGATCGATGCGCTATTGGGCGTGGCGGTCTAGCGAGAGCATGCGCTCGGTCACGCCGGCAGGCCGCTTCCCGTCTTGGGTCCCTCGGGAATGACCTGTTCGGTCGCCGCCAAGGCGGCCGGCCACCATTTCGCCAGTGCCGACAGATCGGCCGCTTCCTCGTAGAGGCTCGTCGACCGGGAATTGACCACCACGGCTTGGTCGGGTGTCTCGGGTCGGTCTCCCGCGGCCTTGGCCTTGGCGGCGTGCGCCAGCTCGAAAGCGTTTGTCGCCGAATCGCGTTCGTCGGCCGGCACGGAGTATGTCTGGAAGAATCGGGCCAGCTCGTCTGGAGCGGTGGCACGGACATAGTGGCGCAGCTGCAGGATCGCATCGCGGATTTCGATGACCGTCTGGTGCAGCTGCAGCGTCGACTTTCGAAACCGCCGGTCGTCGTGTTCGAGGTCGTCGTGTTCGAGGTTGAAACTGCTTTCCGGGACCACGGCTGTCATGCTGAGCCGCAGCGGCTGCAGACCTCTCCAGGTGCGGCTGACGCGGTCGAGTCCGAGGTAGGAATGCAGGCGCACGGCGAGCGGAACCGCGCCGAAGAGATAGACGATGACGGCCATCCACAAAAATTCGAATCCGTGCACCCGCACCCGGAATGCCACGGTATTGCTCCAGCCGAGCTGGTCGCTCACCGCCAGCACCAGCGCCTCCAGGCAGGCCGCGACCGTCAGCACAACCGCGAGCACCCCGGCGGCGGCGAGCACCAATTCGCGGGTGTCGGTGGCCCTCAGCAACTCCGAGCCGAACATCCACAGCAACCGCGCCACCAAGATGACGATGATGGTCAGGTACAGGCTCAACGCCAACACCGCATCCCAGCCGCCGGACACCTCGAACGGCTGGCCTGCCACGCGAGCACGCGTGCCTGCGACCAGGAAGGCCGCGGACAGCGCGATCGCGGCCAGGCGGTAATAGCGGTGACTGCGACGCGTTGCCTCCGGTGAGATCCGGTTCCACAGCATGGTGAAACCGATGAATTCGCCGGACGCCAAAATCATTGCAACACAGGACAATTGCTGGGCGGTTGTCACGTTCATGAGGGCGCTCTTCGACAACACCGCTTGCACGCGGCGCTCGCGCAGCAGCTGCGCCAGCAGCAGCCAGGCCATCACGTTGTTGAAGTAGGTCTGGTACAGGTTGGCCCTGCACCACCGGAACCGGGCGGCAAGAAGCATCGCCATGATCGCGATCACGGGCCACGCGACGATACCCGGGATGGTGGACGTCATTGGCGACGAAAGAAGGCGCTGCGCATCATCGAGCGACGTTCGGCGGCCTCCGCGGCGGAGATCAGCAACAGGGAAGCGAACATCTCGGCGTCGCGCTCCTGATCACTGGCGTAGTCGCCGCGTCCCAATATCGCGCGCACCGTGGCGGGATCGATGTCGGGCAAGGCTTGCCGGCACACCTTGTATTCCGGTGCCTCTTCGAAGCTGTGACCGCCACTTCGACCGTGGCCCAGCAAGATGTGTCCGATCTCGTGGCCCACGATCTGGTCGATGTGGTAGTCGGTGGTACCGGCCTCGTGCAGGATCAGGTCTTCGTCGTCGCAGGCCAGCCAGATTCCGCAGGGGCTGTCTGCCAGCGCCGCGGTGTCCGTCGGGACCAGCCTGATCGGCCGACCGCGCAGCTGGCCCAGGTTCTCGATGAAGACGTTCCGGTCCCAGGGCACCGGGATCGGCAGCTCGCGCGTCAGCGCGAGTATCTCAGCGTTCGAGGCCGCCATCGGGTTGGTCATCTCTCTGGGAGGAAATCGGGGGCAGCCGTTCAAGCTCGCGGAGGTGGTCGACGATCGCCGCCAGGCTGTTGAGGGCCTGGGGGGTCAGCCCCGAGGCGCGCGCCGCCAGGTCGCGCACGCCGTTATCGCGCAGTGCCTGCAGAAGATTCAGTTGCGCGTCGATCGCCGGGTCGGTGCCGCGATCGATCAGGTATGACGGCGGCACCCCAAAAAAATCGGCGATCGCCCTCAGGTGCGCGACAGTGGGGTTCGTCTTTATGCCGCTTCTGAGTTGCCAGAGGTAAGCCGGGCTGATCGGGACGCCGGTTTTCTCGGTGATCGCCGCGGCGGCCGCGGCGTTGGACAGCGGAGGCGTGCCCGCCTTGCGCATGAGCTCGAACAGCTTGTTCAGGCGGGCTGCCAACACGCCGTCGTCGGACCCTTTGGCTGGGGCGCCATCGGCTGCCAATGCACTCTCGTTTCATCAGATCTCTCGCGGTGTGTACTCATGTTACAGGTAGGCCCTTCTCGACGGCCTCGAAACACTACTCGCGAAGACGCTCCGGTGCGCGGCTGTGACCTCGGTGTCTGTGGAGGGTGAAGCGCTTCACCTCGTTACGCACAGGGGGCGGCGCGCGGGTTTACATTTTCTTCAGCGTACGGTTGAATTTCCGGCGTGTACTGTGGTGTACGGTGCGGCGCGGCGCCTTTTCCTTCCGATAGGGCGATCGACATGCCGCGCGCTGCGCGTCCGGGCGCGGCTTTGCTGGTGAACGACGAGGGGCGGACGCCAGAGCGCCGGGTCCGGCTTCGCGCGGGGCGGCCCAGGATGTCTCGCCGTGACCATCCTGCCTTAACAGGCCTTTTTTGTCGGCGAAACAATGCGCCGCGCAATTCACCACGAGGGCGGGAGATCGCCGCCCAGCACAGCAAACTCGAATTCCGGTTTGATGGCCATTGTCGACATCGGGTAACACGGCCCTATCCAGATGCAGAAGCGCCACTTCTAGGTGAATCCTCACCTGCGACGACGCCCGCGGTTGGTGTTAGCCAACGCCACGATTTGAAGCCAAAGATTTGTTCTGCGCAGCGGCGCCATTGCCGGCCGGCGGCGAGCCGTGCAGTGTAGTGATGTTTGCTATGAACTTACCTGGGATCCGACGTGCGTACCTATGAAACACCTGTATAACCTGGGTATTAATTTACACATGCGTCGAATCGCAACGGGTCGGAATAATTTGCTGTTAGGTGCAAATCGGGGTAGCATTTTCAATACTTACTGGACTGCAGAAGGGATGAGTCCGGTGCACATGACGAGCGAGCCCGCGCGACTGTCGATAGACGGTCACCCCCGTCGGCCGCTGCGTCGTGATCATCGTCGGCCACAGGAGCGTCATG
The DNA here is from genome assembly GCF_001672995.1 of Mycobacterium sp. 1482292.6. Taxonomy (NCBI): domain Bacteria; kingdom Bacillati; phylum Actinomycetota; class Actinomycetes; order Mycobacteriales; family Mycobacteriaceae; genus Mycobacterium; species Mycobacterium sp. 1482292.6. The sequence goes on from NZ_LZKV01000152.1 coordinate 5,893, forward strand.
TGGCCGTTACCGATTGGGCCGGTCGCCGGCCCATCTGGAATTTGGAACGCTGCCCACTGGCTACCTTCTTGGCTTTGCCAAACGCCAAGGTGTCTGTGCTCGCTCGCTAAAAATTAGGGTTTACAAGTGTCGGGGGAAGTCGGGTCGACGTGGCCCATTGTGGGGCGAGATGTGGAGTTGCGGCGATCGCTGGCGGCCCTGAGTAGCGGGGATGTCCACGGGGTGGCGTTGGTCGGTGACAGCGGGGTGGGCAAGTCGACGCTGGCGCGCATGCTGGCCAAGACGGTCGAATCGGCAGGCCGGACAGTGCGGTTCGCGCTCGGGACCCAAACGGGCTACGCGGTGCCGCTGGGCGCGTTTTCGCGCTCGGTCAGCCTCGGGGTTACCCACGAACCGGCCGTCATGCTGGCCGCAGCGCACAAGACGCTGGCTCAAGAGAAGAACTTGGTGGTGGTGGTCGACGACGCGCAGCTGCTCGATCCGTTGTCGGCCACCTTGGTCAATCAACTGGCGGCCGGTCGCAGCGCACGGTTGATCGTGACGATCCGGTCCGGCGAACCGGTCTCGGATGCGGTGACCGCGCTGCTCAAGGAACGCATCTTGCTGACCGTTCACGTCGATCCGTTCACCCGCGAGCAGACGGCCCTATTGGCCCGCGCGGTTCTGGGCGGTCCGGTCGATTTCCAGTTGGTCGACGAGTTGTTCGAGCGCAGCGCGGGAAATCCGTTGCTACTGCGCGGTTTTCTCGCGGCGGGGCAAGAGACTGGGGCGCTGGTTCGCACGGAAGAGGGTTGGCGACTTCGGGGACCGCTGCGCGCCGATCGCGAACTGCACGATGTGTTGGAGTTCCGGCTGCAATCACTGAGTCCGGACGAGTTGGAGGTGGTCGAGATCCTGGCCACCGCCGAACGGCTGAAGTGGGAGGTGCTGCGGGACATCTGCGATCCGGAGGCGGTGGCGAGCCTGGAGCGCCGTGGTCTGATCCAGTTGGTCGCCGACGGGTCGCACGCGGTGGCGCAGTTGAACCAACCCATGCTCGGTGAAGCGGCTACCCGGCACGCCGGAATGGTGCGCTCGCGGCAGGTCAACGGCAAATTGGTGCGGGCCCTGCAAAAGCATGAGCGGGCCGGGGACGGCGTGCTGAAGTTGCCCGGGTTACAGGGCCGAATCCGACTGGCGCAGTTCATGATGCGCAGCGACATGGAGCCCGACCTCGAGGTCGTCACCGCGGCCGCGGTGGACGCGTTGTCGATGTCGAATGTGGTGCTGGGCGAGGAGCTGGCGAGATTCGCCCTCGATCGGGGCGGCGGTCTGCCCGCCGCGTTGGTGCTTGCCGAGGCGGTGAGTTGGCAGGGCCGCGGCGAGGAGGCCGATACCGTGCTCGTCGATGCCGAACCCGACGGCGGCGACGAATGGCTGATAGCGCGGTGGGGCTGTCTGCGCGCTGCCAACTTGTACTGGGGCTGCGCCGACGTCGAAGCCGCCACCCGGGCGCTCGATGACGTGAAGAAGCGGGTGGCGGCCGAGGCGGGTGTGCAGCTGATCGACGCGCTGGAGTTGTCGATGGGCTACTTCCGCGGCGACGTCGAGACGACCATCGCACTTGGGCCGGCGCTCTGCGAATCCGATCTATTACCGATCGCGACGGTGTGGGCTGCTTTCCCCGCCTGCGGTGCCCTGGCCGTGGCCGGTCGACCGTCGGAGGTAAGCCGCGTCGCCGACGTCGGGCTGCGCGCGGCCGCACTGTGCGGACTGGGGCCGCATCAGTTCAACATCGGGATGACGGAGGTCATCGCCGCGACCGCCACCGGCAACGATCGCATGGCCGAACGCAGCTACAAGCGTTACGCCGCGATGGCCACCGGCCTTCCGGAAGCCGAGGCCATGGTGGACGCGATGCTGGGACTCGTGCATCTCGCGCGCGGCGAGCTCGCGTCGGCGTGCGCCGCGTTCGTCAAATCGGGGGCGGTGTTCACCGAGGGTTTTCCGTCGCCGTGGTTGGCACTGGTCGCCGCCCGCCATGCCCAGGCCGAGGGTGCGCGGGGCGACAGTGCCGCGGCAGCGGCGGCGCTGCGCCGCGCGGAGAAAGCCTACGGACCGCATATCGCGGTGTTCTTGCCCGAACTCGAGCTTGCCCGGGCCTGGGAGCGGGTGTCCGCCGGTGACACCACGGCCGCCCAGACGCATGCGTTGCGCGCGGCGCAAAACGCGCGAGTGGCCGGGATGCACGCGGTCGAAATGCAGGCGCGCCATGCCGCCGTGCGGTTCGGCGATCGCTCGCAGGTGGCGCGGCTGGAGCAGCTGGCGCGCATACTAGACACGCCGTTGGCCGGGGCGGTCGCCGATCATGCACGGGGGCTGGCACGGCACGACGGCAATTTGCTCGATGCCGCGGCACACCGGTTCGCCGACCTCGGCGCGTTGGCTCTCGCCGCCGACGCATCGGCCCAGGCCGCCGCCGAACACACCCGCCGGGGCGACCGCGCGAAGGGATTCGATTCGTCCACCCGCGCACACGCGCTGGCCAGCCAATGCGGTTTGCGCACCCCGTCGGTCGACGCGTCGGCTCGCCCGCTGCCGTTCAGCGGCCGTGAACGCCAGATCGTCATGCTGGTCGCCGCCGGGCTGTCCAACCGGCAGATCGCCGACCGGCTGGTCATCTCGGTACGCACGGTGGAAGGACACCTGTACCGGATCTTCACCAAGCTCGGCATCAACAATCGCGACCAACTCATCTGCCTTACCCGGCAGGAGCCGCCCAAACGAGGGGAGTTGTCACTTCGTGACGACGAGTCCCTGGGGTACGGGAGCCACGACCACCCCCGGACGGGCTGACTCTTCATAGGTACCCTATGAAGTTCGGCGTCCCGCCACTCTATCTCTGCGCGCTCACCACTCGACTTAGCTGTGGATTCCAATGATGCCTGCTTGAGGGGCCATACGCTCCCGCCCATGAGAGGCATTCGGAAGCGCAAAGTCGCGATCGTTGACCACGATGTTGACCCGTCCGGACCCGCGGTGACGGTTTTGCCACGGGAGCCGCTCACAGTCGAGGGCCGACTCGCATCGGGCCGCGTGGGCGGGACCTCGGCGCCGCTTGACGCTTTCAGGCTTTATCTGGCGGCAGCGAGTTCGGCCTTCATGTAGCGAACGGCGAGCTCGGGCCGTCTTGTCGGGCAGACGAGAACGGCGCTGGCTCGCGGTAGTCGACGAGCGCTTGTCGCCGGCGTCGGCGGGAGTGGGGAAATTTTGACGCACCGGGCGAATGAATCGACGTGGCCCATCGTGGGCCGCGACGCCGAGTTTCGGCGGTCACTGGCGGCGCTCAGCAACGGGGACTTCAACGGAGTGGCCTTGGTCGGCGACAGCGGAGTGGGCAAGTCGACGCTGGCTCGCATGCTGGCGAAGACGCTCGAGTCGGCCGGCCGCACGGTGCGATTCGCGCTGGGCACGCAAACGGGGTGCGCTCTGCCGCTGGGCGCCTTTTCTCGCGTGGTGAGTCTCGGAGTGGGACATGAACCGGCGATCATGCTGGCCGCTGCGCACAACACCTTGGGCCAGGACAAGAACTTGGTGGTGGTGGTCGACGACGCGCAGCTGCTCGATCCGTTGTCGGCCACCCTGGTCAATCAGCTGGCGGCCGGCCGCAGTGCGCGGTTGATCGTGACGATCCGGTCCGGCGAACCGGTCTCGGATGCGGTGACCGCGTTGCTGAAAGAACGCATATTGCTGACCGTGCACATCGATCCGTTCACCCGCGAGCAGACCGCCCTATTGGCGGGCGCGGTGTTGGGGGGTCCGGTCGAGCCCGGACTGGTCGACGAGTTGTTCGAACGCAGCTCGGGAAATCTACTGCTGCTGCGTGGTTTTCTGGCCGCCGGGCGGGAGAGCGGTGCGCTGGTTCACACCGAGGAGGGTTGGCAACTCCGGGGCCCGTTGCGCGCCGACCGGGAGCTGCACGACGCGTTGGAGTTTCGACTGCAATCGCTGAGTCCGGCGGAGCTGGAGGTGGTGGAGATTCTGGCCACCGCCGAGTTGCTGGAGTTGGAGATCCTGCGCGAAATCTGCGATGCCGACGCGATGGCGAACCTGGAGCGCCGTGGTCTGATCCAGTTGGTCGCCGACGGATCCCACACCCTGGCGCAACTGAATCACCCCATGCTCGGTGAAGCTGCGATCCGGCGCGCCGGGATGGTGCGCTCGCGGCAAATCAACGGTCTACTGGCCAAAACTCTTCGAAGGCACCTGCGGACAACGGGGCGGCGCTCGCAATTGCCCGACCTACGGGGCCGGATCCAGTTGGCCAGGTTCATGATGCGCAGCGACCTCGAGCCCGACCTGGATGTGGCCGTTAAGGCGGCCGCCGACGCGCTGGCGATGTCGAATGTGGCGCTGGGCGAGGAGCTGGCGAGGTTCGCGGTCGATCGTGGTGGTGGCCTGCCGGCCGCGTTGGTGCTTGCCGAGGCGGTGAGTTGGCAAGGGCGCGGCGAGGAAGCCGAAGCCATCCTGCTCGACGTCGACATCGATGGTGACGAGTGGATGATCGCGCGGTGGGCGTGTCTGCGGGCCGCCAACTTGGCATGGGGGTGCGGTGACGCGGAAACAGCGCGGCGCGTACTGAGCGATGTGAAACAGCGCGTTGCGTCCGAGGGGGGCATCCATCTGATCAACGCCTTGGAGGTTTCCATCGGGTTCTTCTGCGGTGACGTTGCGACGACGCTCGAACTGGGGCCGGGACTGTGCGAGTCCGATGTCATACCGATGGCGACCGTGTGGGCGGCCATCGCGACATGTGGCGCCTTGATGGCCGTCGGACGATTCTCTGAAGTCGGCCGAATAGCCGAGGCGGGCCTACGGGCGGCGGCGCTCTGCAAGGCGGGATCACAACGGTTCGCCATCGGGGTGGCCGAGGTCATGGTCGCGACCGCCTCCGGCGACTATCCCGCGGCCGAGCGGATCTACAAGCGCTATGCCGCGATGGCGATCGGCATCCCGGCGGCCGAGGCCATGGTCGACGCCATGTTGGGGCTCCTACAGGTCACCCGCGGTGAGCTGCCGACAGCCTGCGCCACCCTCGACCGCTCGATCTCCGAACTGTCCCAAGGTTTTCCGTCGCCCTGGTTGCTGGTGGTGGCCGCCCTGCACGCGCAGGCGGAAGGGGCCCGCGGCGAGAGCGCGGCGGCCGCAGCGGCGTTACGGCGTGCGGAGAAGGCCTACGGCCCGCATGTCGCGGTGTTCTTGCCCGAGCTCGAGCTCGCCCGGGCCTGGGAACGAGCGGCCGCCGGCGACCCAGCGGCCGCCCAGACGCACGCGCTGCAAGCAGCCGAAATCGCACGAGAGGCCGGGATGCACGTGGCGGAGATTCGGGCACGCCATGCCGCGGTGCGCTTCGGCGACCGTTCGCAGGCCGCGCGCGTGGCGGAGCTCGTCGAGACGCTGAATACGCCCTCGGCGCGGGCGGTCGCCGACCATGCCCGCGGACTGGCGCAACACGACGGCGATCTGCTCGATGCCGCGGCACATCGGTTCGCTGACCTCGGCGGTTTGGCTTTTGCCGCCGACGCATCGGCTCAGGCCGCCGGCGAGTACGCCCGCGCGGGTGACCGTCGCCGGGAGGTCGAGTCGTCGACGTGGGCGCATGCTTTGGCCAGCCAATGCGGGCTGCGTACCCCCGCCCTCGAGGCCGCGGCGCGTCCCCTGCCCTTCAGCGGCCGTGAGCGTCAGATCGTGCTGCTGGTCGCGGCCGGGCTGTCCAACCGGCAGATCGCCGACCGGCTGGTGATCTCGGTACGAACGGTCGAGGGACACTTGTACCGTCTATTCACCAAACTGGGCATCAACAATCGCGACGAGCTCATCCGCCTCATGAGCCGAGACGCGTCTTGACCGACATGCCATTCGGAGGTTCGGATCGGGCCACCGGTAGCCAGCCCCGCGGCTGCTGTGTAGTTCGCGCAGGCCTCCGGCACCGGCCCGCATCGTTCACAATCCGAAAGAGTCTCCCGCGCAAGCCGATAGCGCGGGCGCTGCACGCGGTGGGTTCGGCGCAGGCAATCCATCTTTCCGCTGGCGGGCGACGGTCCGAGCACTCTGTGACCACCGGTCAAGCCGGCCGCCACCGAGCCGTCGCGCACTACCTGCCGGGGTACCACTCGATCTGTGCGCGCGTACCACTTGAGTCGATTGAATCGGTTCGTGTGGGTTGTTCGAGCAAACATAAGCTCGCGCACATGACATCATGCGTGGCGGGCATGGCCGGTTGGACTCCTGTGGTTGTCGATTGTTACAGGATGTCACAAAACCCGCGAAAGTCGTTACACCGGACGGATGTTGGGGTCCGCGGCGGGGTTGCCGCAACCGTACCGATGCTGCTCACTGCCGCATGGTGCACGCGCGCGGCTCTCATCTCCGCGAGCGCGGGCCTGCAGCCCGGACGCACACCCACTTGTAACTTCCTCCATCGGGCTGGGGCGAGCACGCAACACACCTACGCCGTTTCTAAGAGGTTGAAATCATGTCTCACAGCCACCGGGTGGTCGACCACATCGTCGGGTATCTCGCGTCAATCGGAGTCGACTACATATTCGGCGTCGACGGCGGCAACGTCGAAGACCTGTACGACGCCGCATTCTCACACTCGGACGTCGGCGCGGTGTTGGCCAAACACGAATTCTCGGCCGCGGCGATGGCCGACGGATATAGGCGCAGCGGCGGTGGCTTGGGCGTGGTGGCGGCCTCCGGCGTGGGCGCGCTGAACCTTGTCGCCTGCCTCGAGGAATCGTCGACCAACCGCGTGCCGCTGTTGGCGTTGGTGGGTCAGCCGGCCACCGCGATGGATGGTTGCGGCAGCTTTCAGGACACGAGCGGCCGCAACGGTTCACTGAATGCCGAGGCGCTGTTCTCCGAGGTGTCGGTGTTCTGCCGACGGGTGCGGGCCCCCGCGGACATCGCCTCGGCGCTGCCCGCCGCCGTGGCGGCGGCGCGAGCGGGCGGCCCTGCGGTGTTGTTGCTGCCCAAAGATGTTCAGCAAGCTGACGTGTGCATCCACGGCTTCATGCCCGGCCGCGGAATTGATAGTCCACGGGACATCGGTGATCCGCGTCCGATCGTGGAAATGCTGCGCCGGGTGAGGGGGCCGGTGACAATCATCGCCGGTGAACAGGTGGTCCGTGACGATGCGCGAGCCGAACTGGCGTCGTTGCGGGCGGTGCTCCGCGCCCGGGTGGCGTGCGTGCCTCACGCCAAGGATGCCGCCGGCACACCGGGTTTTGGGTTGTCTTCGGCGCTTGGCGTCACCGGTGTCATGGGCCACCCGGGTGTGGCGAAAGCGGTGGCCGGCAGCGCGTTGTGCCTGGTGGTGGGCACGCGGTTGCCTGTGACAGCGCGCGCAGGTTTGGACGATGCGCTGGCCGCGGTGCCCACTCTCTCAATCGGATCGGTACCGCCATACGTCGCATGCACCCACGTCCACACCGACGATCTGCAGGCATCGCTGCATATGCTGACGAGCGCGCTGACCGGGCGCGAGCGGCCGACCGGAATTCGAGTTCCCGACGCGGTGTCGAGCAGCGAGTTGAATCCGCCGAACTTCGACGGTCCCGGGGTGCGCTATCGCGACGCGATGAGCATGCTCGACCGCGTGTTGCCCGACGGGGTCGATGTTGTCGTCGACGTCGGCAATAGCGGCGCGGCGGCCGTCCATTATCTGCCGGTTCGCCGCGGGGGCCGGTTCGCCGTCGCCCCCGGCATGGGCTACAGCTTTGGCGCCGGGATCGGAATGGCCTTCGGCCGTAGAAGATTCGGGCCGCGGCACGAGCGCGTCGTGGTGATAGCCGGGGACGGTGCCTTCTTCACACACGGCATGGAGGTGCATACCGCTGTGCAGTACGGGCTACCGGTGACGTTCGTCTTGTTCAACAACAACGCCCACGCCATGTGCGCGATGAGCGAAAAGTTGTTCTACGGGAATCGGCATAGTTACAACACCTTCACAACGAGTCGGCTGGGGGCCGGTCTCGCCGCGATGTTTCCGGACCTTCCATCGGTCGATGTCGATGACGTCGACAGCTTGAGCGCCGCCATGCATTCAGCGCTAGAGGTCGACGGGCCGTCGGTGATCAGCGTCGAATGCGCCGCCGACGAAATTCCGCCTCTCTCGACTTTTCTCGGGTCTTTGACACCGAAATCTGTTGATTGCCAGAGTGTCCCGACGGAGAACAGAACCGATATCGTCTTCAGCGCGTGACGGCATCACCCGCCGGTATCGGCGCGATGGCAGTTTCAATGCGTACATCGGCCTAGATAGGGAGCGCTCGACACAGGTCTCGACCCGGCCCCCGGGTGGGGGTGGCTGTATCCGCGCATGTCGGACTCGGCGCACGGCTGTCTAGTCGGCGTCGGGTAATCCTCTGTGGCCATCTAATCGGTACCGGGTGTTTGCTGACAGCCCAGACCCGCAGCCGCGACGGAAAACGCTGTTGCAGAATAAATTCCATGCTGACACGTGCATCTTTGGTGAACATTTGTCTGCCACTACGCAAGCTGCTGCGTTGGCGTGCGCTGACCACTCTATGTGTGTGCAGTTACTACGCTACCCGGCTTGATAAGCCTTACAACATGATTCAAACCCATACGCTCCCGATCATGTGTAGACCGTTGCTCGGTCAAGCCCCCGAGCTCCCGGTCGGGACCAGCAAGTGCGCAATTCGAGAACTTGGAGGACTAGTGAGTATCAATCCGTTCGATGACGACAATGGCAGCTTTCTCGTGCTGATCAATGACGAAGAGCAACACAGCCTGTGGCCGGCATTCGCCGACATTCCGGCCGGCTGGCAGATGGTTTACGGCGAAGCGGATCGCACTGCGTGCCTGGATTACATCGAACAGAACTGGCCCGATATCCGGCCGAAGACTCTACGAACCAGGCTGGCGACAGAGCGCCGGGGTTCTGGCGAGTAAACCGCGAAGGAAATCCGATGACGATTGATGACCGGGCGCTGCAGGTTGGGCGCGAACAACTGACGGAACCTGACGGTGGCCCATTCCCGCTGACGCGCGGACAGCTAGACATTTGGCTTGCGCAGCAAACGGACCACCAAGGTGCGAGGTGGCAGCTGGGCTATCTTCTGCGAATTGAGGGCACGGTCGACCCGTGGCTGCTTGAGCACACGATCCGGCAAGTGGTGCGCGAGGCCGAACCGATCAGAGCTGCCTTCTTCCAGGTGGATGGCCAGGTCTTCCAACAGGCGGTCGATTACCCGGATGTCGAGCTCGCCTGCTATGAGCACATGGGCTCGCAGGACCCGGTCCAGGAAGCCTATCGGCTGGCAGCCTCGATTCAGAGCACGGTGATGCCGCTTGATGGCCCGCTGTTCAAATTTGCGTTATTGCAAACGCGGCCGGATGAGTTTTATCTTTTCGTCTGCTGCCACCACATAGTGGCGGATGGAATCGGCCTTGCCCTTATTTGTCATCGGATCGGAGAGGTCTACAACGCCCTGGCTTCGGGGGCACCGATTCCCCCCGTCTTCTTTGGATCGCTGAGTGATCTGATTGCTTGCGAGGTGGAATACGAAGCGTCCACCGATTACCTCGATGATCAGGCCTATTGGGCCAAGAACCTGCCGGCGGAAAGCGAACCGCGTTATCGGTCGGCGCCCGCAACGGGTGCGCGCGAGCCATCTGAATCGTCTCCACCCGTTGAATTAGACCCGGCCGTAGTCGCCGGGATCCAGGAATTGGCGCAGGCGTTGGGCGTGCGCCGCTCTTCGGTGATCGCCGCGGCGTGCGCGCTGCTGGTGGGTGGTTGCGACGTCGAGAGTTCCGAGGTGGTGTTCGAATTCCCGGTAAGCAGGCGGGTGCGTCCGGAGACGCAGGCGGTGCCCGGCATGATTACCGGGTTCGTCCCACTGGTGTTAAAAGCTTCGCCGGGGTCCTCGGTTGCCAGTTTTTGTGAACATGTCGACACGCGACTGCGAGAAGCGCTGCACCATCAGCGATTCCCGGTGCACCTCATCGAGAACAGGCGTCTCCGCGGCTCTGCGCAGCGGTCAAATCGCATAATCCTTAACTTCATTCCGACTACAAACCTGGCGAACATTGCTGGTGCCACGGTTTCGGGAACACTGACCCACACCAATCTCGTCGATCAGCTTGGGCTGGATTTTTTCAGCGACCACGATCGGCTTTTTCTCGGCATGCAGCCCGGCGCCACGACGGGTGGGTTCGGGGGCGCTGGACAATGGCTTTCTGATTGTGACGTCCGCGATTTGATCGATCGGTTGGAGCGGGTGTTGGTGGCGATGACCGCCGACCCGGCACGGCCGCTGTCATCGGTGGATGTGCTCGGCGCGGGTGAGCATGCCCGGCTGGGGGAGATCGGCAATCGGGCCGTGTTGAGCGAGTCGGCAAGTATGCCAGTGTCGATCCCGGCGCTGTTCGCGACTCATGTGGCCAGGATTCCGGATGCGGTGGCGGTGGTGGGTGAGGGCAAGTCGGTCACTTACCGCGAGCTCGATGAGGCTTCGAATCGGCTGGCGCACGTGTTGGCTGGCCGAGGTGCGGGCCCTGGAAAGATTGTGGCACTGCTATTTTCGCGTTCGGCCGAGGCGGTGGCCGCGATCTTGGCGGTGCTCAAGACGGGGGCGGCCTATCTGCCGATCGACCCGGCAGTGCCCGATGAGCGGATCGGATTCGTGCTGGCCGATGCCGCGCCGATCGCCGCGGTGACTTCCGGTGGGCTGGCCGAGCGGCTCGACAACCATGACGTGGTCGTCATCGATGTCAACGATCCCGCTGTGGATGCCCAGCCCGGTACAGGCTTGACAGGCCCCGAGCCCGACGATATCGCGTACTTGATCTACACCTCGGGCACCACCGGGGTGCCCAAGGGGGTGGCGATCACCCATTGCAATGTGACCGAGCTGTTGGGGTCGTTGGGCGCCGGCCTGCCGGGGACGGGTACGTGGGCGTTGTGTCACTCGTTGGCTTTCGACGTGTCGGTGTGGGAGATCTTTGGTGCCCTGTTGCGAGGTGGGCGCCTGGTGGTGGTCTCTGAGCCGGTGACCAGTTCCCCGCACGAGTTACATCGGGTTTTGGTGGCCGAGCGGGTCAGCATGTTGACCCAGACGCCGTCCGCGCTCGCGACGTTGCCGGTCGAGGAATTGGAGTCGGTGGCCGTGGCCGTGGTCGGTGAGGCGTGCCCCGTCGAGGTGGTGGATCGGTGGGCGCCTGATCGGGTGATGGTCAATGCCTATGGCCCGACCGAGACCACGATGTGTGTGGCGATCAGCGCCCCGCTGTCCGCGGGCGCGGGTGTGGTGCCGATCGGCTCGCCGGTCAGCGGAGCCGCACTGTTTGTCCTCGACAGTTGGTTGCGCCCGGTGCCCGCCGGGGTGGTGGGGGAGTTGTATGTGGCCGGCACCGGGGTCGGGGTCGGGTATGTGGGTCGGGCCTCGTTGACCGCCTCGCGGTTTGTGGCCTGCCCGTTCACCGCTGCGTGGGGGCAGCGGATGTATCGGACCGGCGATCTGGTGCGCTGGCGTGCCGATGGGCAGCTGGAGTATCTGGGGCGTGCTGATGAGCAGGTCAAGATCCGCGGCTACCGCATCGAACTGGGCGAGATCCAGAGCGCACTGACCGCCCTCGACGGCGTCGAGCAAGCGGTCGTGATCGCCCGCGAAGACCGCCCCGGCGACAAACGCCTCATCGGCTATGTCACCGAATCGAGTAGCGGGACAGTAGATCCGGGCGCGCTGCGTACCGCGCTGGCCGAGCGATTGCCCGAGTACATGGTGCCCGCCGCGGTGGTCGTGCTGGACGCGCTGCCGCTCACTGTCAACGGCAAACTCGATACCCGCGCTTTGCCCGCACCCGAATACCAGAACGCCGGATATCGCGCACCGACCAGTGCGGTCGAGGAGATCCTGGCCGGTATCTACGCGGACGTGCTCGGCGTCGAGCGTGTCGGGGTGGACCAGTCGTTTTTCGACCTGGGCGGGGATTCACTGCTGGCGACGCGCCTGATCGCGGTGATCGAGACCAGTCTGCACGCCGAGCTTTCGGTGCGCACGGTGTTCGAGTCGCCCGCGGTGGCCCAGTTGGCGCTCCGCGTCTGCGCGGGCGCAAGTCGGCTTGAGCCGTTGGTGGCGGTGGAGCGGCCTGCGGCGGTTCCGCTGTCGTTCGCCCAGCAGCGGTTGTGGTTTATCGACCAATTGCAGGGACCGTCACCGATCTACAACATACCGGCCGCATTGCGGCTATGTGGACGGCTGGATGCCGAGGCGTTGGGTGCGGCGCTGGCCGATGTGGTGGCCCGCCATGAGACCCTCCGCACGCTGTTTACGGCGCCCACCGGAACACCGCAGCAAGTGGTTATCCCATCAGAAGAAGTCGATTTCGGTTGGGAGATCATTGATGCCACCGGCTGGTCGTCAGGCCGCCTCAGTGAGGCCGTAAACGCCGCGGCGTGCCACACGTTCGATCTGGCCACCGAGATCCCCTTGCGGGCAAAGCTTTTCCGCGTCGCCGACGACGAACACGTGCTGGTGGCCGTGGTGCACCACATCGCCGCCGACGGCTGGTCGATCACCGCACTGGTGCGTGATATGGGACGGGCTTACGCCAGCCGGTGTGTGGGTCAAGCCCCGGGGTGGGCGCCGTTGCCGGTGCAGTACGTCGATTACACGCTGTGGCAGCGTGCGCAGTTGGGCGATGTCGCCGATCGCGAGAGTCCGATCGCTGCGCAGTTGGCCTACTGGGAACAGGAGCTGGCTGGGCTGCCCGAGCGCCTGGCGTTGCCCACCGATAGGCCCTACCCGCCGGTGGCCGATTACCGCGGCGCCAGCGTAATCGTGGACTGGCCCGCCGAGCTCCAAGAGCGGGTGCGCGCGGTGGCACGCGAGCACAATGCGACCAGCTTCATGGTGATCCAGGCCGCCCTGGCCGTACTGCTGGGCAAGCTCAGCGCCAGCAGCGACGTGGCAGTCGGATTCGCGACCGCCGGGCGGAGCGACCCAGCGCTCGATGAGCTGGTGGGGTTCTTCATCAACACCCTGGTGCTGCGGGCCGATTTGGCCGGGGACCCCACCGTGGCCGAGTTGCTGGCCCAGGTGCGGTCGCGCAGCGTCGCCGCCTACGAACACCAAGACGTGCCCTTCGAGGTGCTCGTTGATCGACTGAACCCGACCCGAAGCCTGGCCCACCACCCGCTGATACAGGTCGTGTTGGCCTGGCAGAACTTCCCGGGGCACACCAGCGACCCCGCCGCCGGGCTGGACCTGGGCGACCTGAAGGTCACGCGTTTGCCAGTGGACACCCAATCGGCGCGCATGGATCTGACGTTCACCCTCGCGGAACGTTTCACCCAGACCGGTGAGCCCGCCGGAATCGCCGGGGATGTGGAGTTTCGCACTGATGTCTTTGACGCGGCCAGCATCGAGGCGCTGATCGAGCGGTTGCGGCGAGCATTGACGGCCATGACCGCCGACCCCAGCCGACGGTTGTCGTCGGTGGACCTGATGGATGCCGACGAGCACACCCAACTGGACAAGATCGGTAACCGGGAGGCGCTGGCCCGGCCGGTGCCAAGCGTGGCGTCGATCCCGGCGGTGTTCGCCGCTCAGGTGGCGCGCACGCCAGAGGCGGCGGCGATCACCTTTGCAGGCCAGTCGATGACCTACCGCGAGCTCGACGAGGCGTCCAACCGGTTGGCGCACCTGCTGGCCGCCCTGGGCGCCGGCCCGGGACAGTGTGTGGCGCTGCTGTTGCCACGATCGGCCGAGGCGGTCCTGGCGGTAATGGCGGTGCTCAAGACCGGGGCGGCCTATCTGGCGATCGACCCGGCGCATCCCACCGCGCGCATGGAGTTCATGGTTGCTGATGCCGCACCGATCGCCGCGATCACCACCGCAGGACTGGCCGAGCGGTTCGACGGTTGTGGCCTGCCGGTCATCGACGTCGCGGACCCGCGCATCCTCGGCTGCCCGTGCACGGGCTTGGCGGCGCCGGGCCCCGAAGCGATCGCTTACCTGATCTACACCTCGGGCACCACCGGGGTTCCCAAGGGGGTGGCCGTCGCTCACCAGAATGTGATCCGGCTACTGGACTCTTTGAATGCGGACCAAGAGCTGGTGGGGCAGGTGTGGACGCAGTGCCACTCGCTGGCCTTCGACTACTCGGTGTGGGAAATCTTCGGTGCGCTGTTGCACGGCGGACGGCTCGTGGTGGTGCCGGAGTCGGTGACCCGCTCGCCTGAAGAGCTGCACGCCTTGCTGATTGCCGAACAGGTCAGCGTATTGAGTCAGACGCCGTCTGCGTTTTATGCGCTGCAAACCGCCGACGCGCGGGCAGCCGAGTCCGAGGAACGGCTGAACCTGCAGATGGTGGTGTTCGGTGGCGAGGCGCTAGAACCCCAGCGCCTCGGGACGTGGTTGGACCGCCACCCGCGATCACCGCGGCTCATCAACATGTACGGCATCACCGAGACAACGGTGCACGCCTCGTTCCGGGAGATCACGGTCGCCGACGTCGACCGCAGTGTCAGCCCGATCGGGTTGCCGCTGAACCATCTCGGCTTTTTCGTGCTGGACACCGACTTGCACCCGGTGCCCGTCGGGGTGACAGGGGAGTTGTACGTGGCCGGCGGCGGACTGGCGTACGGATACCTGGGCCGCGCGGGGCTGACGGCGTCGCGGTTTGTGGCGTGCCCGTTCGCCGCGTCCGGGGCGCGGATGTATCGGACCGGGGATCTGGTGAGTTGGGGTCCCGATGGGCAGCTGCGGTATCTGGGGCGCGCCGACGAGCAGGTCAAGATCCGGGGATACCGCATCGAGCTCGGCGAAATCCAAGCGACGCTGGCCGCATTCGACGGGGTGGAGCAGGCGGCGGTCATCGCCCGCGAGGACCGCCCCGGCGACAAGCGGCTGGTGGGTTATGTCACCGGAACCGCTGACCCGGCCGAGGTTCGGGCATGGCTGGGTCAGCGGCTTCCGGCCTACATGGTGCCGGCGGCGGTGGTGGTGATCGATGCGCTGCCGCTCACGGTCAACGGCAAGCTGGATACCCGGGCCCTGCCGGCGCCCGAATACGGCGAGGGTGATCGGTACCGCGCCCCGGCTACGCCCACCGAGGAGATCCTGGCCGGCATCTACGCTCAAGTGCTCGGGCTCGACCGGGTCGGGGTCGATGACTCCTTCTTCGACCTGGGCGGGGATTCGCTGTCTGCCATGCGGGTCATCGCCGCCATCAACAAATCCCTGGACGCCGGCCTTGCGGTACGCACCGTGTTCGAGTCCCCCACGATCGCCCAGTTGGCGCCCCGTATCGGCGGGGCCGGGAATGGGCGTAAGCCGCTGGTGGCCCGCGAGCGGCCCACGGTGGTGCCGTTGTCGTATGCGCAGAGCCGGCTGTGGTTCCTCGACCGATTCGAGGGCGGGGTGGCGACCTACAACATGCCGACCGCGTTTCGGATCAGCGGGGCGCTGGACGTCGAGGCGCTGACGGCGGCAATCGATGACGTGATCGCCCGCCACGAGACGCTGCGCACCATATTTCCGGATATCGACGGTGTGCCGTTCCAGAAGGTACTGCCGGCCGAGGCGGGGATGTGGCGTCGCGGGGGCCCCGCAGTCGTGTCGTTGGCGGAGCAGGATCTAGTCGGCGAACTGGTTGGGCTGGCGGGCCATCGGTTTGACTTGGCAACCGAAATCCCGCTTCGGGCGCAGATTTATGAGGTGAGCCCCGAGCAGCATGTCGTGGGAATTGTGGTGCACCACATCGCTTGTGACGGGTGGTCCCTGGCGCCGATGGCCAGAGATATCGGCGAGGCATATCGGGCGCGGCGGCAGGGCCAGACCCTGCAGTTGGCGCCGTTGCCGGTGCAGTACGCCGATTTCACCCTCTGGCAACGGGAATGGTTGGGCGTCGAGTCCGATCCCGACAGTGTGATCGCCGGGCAGTTGGCGTACTGGCGAAACGAGTTGGCCGATCTGCCTGAGGTGGTGTCGCTGCCGGCGGACCGGGCGCGCCCGCCGGTGCCGAGCTACCGCGGCGATGCGGTGGACGTGCACCTCGATCCACGGCTGTGGGCCGGAATCAAGGCGCTGGCGGCTGCGCATAATGCGACCGCCTCGATGGTGTTGCAGGCGGCCATGGCGGTGGTGTTGCACCGGGCCGGGGCCGGCGAGGACATCGCGATCGGCACCCCGATCGCCGGCCGGATGGATGCGGCGCTCGATGAGCTGGTCGGGTTCTTCGTCAACACGTGGGTGTTGCGGGTGGGGGTGACGCCCGCGAACCGGTTCAGCGAGGTGCTTGAGGGCGTGCGTCAGAAAGCGCTGGACGCCTACAGCAACCAGGATCTGCCCTTTGAGCGGCTGGTCGAGCAGCTCAACCCGGTGCGCTCCACGGCGCATCATCCGGTGTTCCAAGTGGCCTTGGCCTTCCAGAACAATGTGCGCCCCGACGTGGCTCTCGACGGGCTCAGCGTCGAGCCACTCGCGGTGGACAGCCGCACCGCCAAATTCGACCTGGACGTCGATCTGCGAGAGGTGCCCTCCGAGGACCCGACCGCACCGATGGCCGCCGGCGTCGTGACCTATGCCACCGACCTGTACGACCGGGTCACCATCGAGCGCTTCGTCACCTGGTTTGAGCGGGTGATCGAAGCGATCGTAGGGGACGCGTCCGTGGTGGTGGGCGACCTGGCGTTGCTGGATCCCGACGAGCGGGATTTGGTGCTCTTGCGGTGGTCTGGCGCCGCCGTCGAGGCGCCGACGGGAGTGGCGCCGGAGTTGTTGGCAGCAGCGGTGGCCGCCGAGCCGGACGCGGTGGCGGTCGTCGATCATGCCCGGACCTTGTCCTATCGCGAACTCGACCAGTGGTCGACGCGGCTGGCGCGGGTGCTGATCGAGGCAGGGGTGGGTCCGGAATGCGCCGTCGGCGTGGCGATCGGCCGGTCCACGGAGCTGGTGGTGGCGTGGTGGGCGGTGCAGAAAGCCGGCGGCGTGTATGTGCCGGTCGATCCCACTCACCCCGTCGAGCGGATCGCCACGGTGCTGGACTCGGTGGACGCGGTGTGCGTCCTGACCCGCGATGCCGACGTGGTGGCCGGGGCCGGGACGCGCGCGGTGCTGCGCATGGACGGCCTGGACCTTTCTGGGCGGTGCGCAGAGGCGATCACCGACGCCGACCGGCTGGCGTCGCTGGGGCCGGATAACACCGCCTATGTGATCTTCACGTCGGGGTCCACCGGCACCCCCAAGGGTGTGGCGGTCAGCCACGGCGGTCTGCCCGGGGTAGCCGCGGCGCACCGCGAGGTATTCGGCATGGGCGAGGACACCCGCATGCTGGCGGTGCTCTCCCCGACGTTTGACGCCGCGCTCGGCGAGCTATTGGTCGCGGTGGGAGCGCGGGGCGCGTTGGTGGTTGCGCCGCCGGAGGTCTTTGCCGGCGAGGCGTTGACCGCCTTGCTGGAGGAGCATCGGGTCAACGCGGCGGTGATGACCCCGACGTTGCTCTCGACGCTGGATCGAACCCGGCTGGATGGGTTGTCCACGCTGATCGTCGGCGGTGAGGCCTGCCCGGACGAGTTGGTGACCGCGTGGGCGCCGGGGCGGTGCATGTTCAACGGCTACGGTCCCACCGAGGCCACGATCTGGGCCACCACTGCGCCGCTGCTGGCGGGGCAGCCGGTCCGCATCGGCACCCCGCTCCCGGGGATGCGCGCACTGGTGCTCGACGCGCGGCTGAACCCCGCGCCGATCGGGGTGGTCGGTGACCTGTATCTGGGCGGACCGGCGGTGGCGTGCGGCTACCTGGGCCGGGCGGAATTGACCGCGGAACGATTCGTGGCGGATCCCTACGGGCCTGCGGGCGCGCGGCTGTATCGCACCGGCGACCTGGTGCGCTGGGCACCCGACGGAACCCTGGAATATCTCGGCCGTGCCGACGCACAGATCAAGCTGCGTGGACACCGCATCGAACTGGGCGAAATCGAAAACACCTTGCTGGGCTGCCCCCAGGTCACCCGCGCGGCCGCGACCGTGCATGAGAGCAAAACCGGCTCGCATCTGGTCGCCTATGTGACCCTCGAGCAGACCACCACCGCCGAGCACGACGCCGAAACCGTCGACGCGTGGCAACAGCTATATGACGAGGCGTATGGCGCTGACGTGGAGGCGCCGGAGTTCGGCATGGACTTCCGCGGCTGGAACAGCAGCTACACCGACGATCCGATTCCGCTCGAAGAGATGGAGGAGTGGCGTTCGGCCACCGTGGATCGGATCCTTCAACTGCATCCCGCGCGGGTACTGGAGATCGGCGTGGGCTCGGGGCTATTGCTTTCCCAGGTGGCCCCGGTGTGTTCCGAGTATTGGGCGACGGACTTCTCCGCGCCGACGATCCAGCGGCTGCAGGCCGCCGTGGCCGGACGGTCGTGGGGCGATCGGGTGCGGTTGCAGGTGCAGCCCGCCGATGTCGCCGCCGGGTTGCCGGAAGGCCACTTCGATCTCGTGGTGCTCAATTCGGTGGTCCAGTACTTCCCGAGCGCGCGGTATCTGACCGACGTGCTGGCGGTCGCGATGCGATTGCTGGCACCGGGCGGGGCACTGTTTATCGGCGATGTGCGCAACCACAGTCTGCAGGGCGCGTTCCAGACCGGGATCGCGCTCGCCCGCAGCGCCACCGACATCGCCGACGCCGACGCCGACGAGATTCGCCAACGAGTTCAGCGCGCCGTGCTCAGCGAAGCCGAATTGTTGTTGGCCCCAGAGTTTTTCACCACCTGGGCTGCCGGCCATCCGTCGGCGGCCGGGCTGGATATCGAAGTCAAGCGCGGGATGGCCGACAACGAACTCAACCGCTATCGTTACGACCTCGTCGTCCGTAAATCCCCCGCGCCGGTGCGCTCCCTGGCCGGCGCAGACAGCTGGGCGTGGACCCAGTGCGCGGGGCTGAGCGGACTGCACGATCGGTTGGTGGCTCAGCGTCCCAACACCGTTCGCATCACCGAGATCCCCCGCGCCGGACTGATCAGCGACGTCCGCATCGAGCAAGCCCTGCTGGGCGGGCTTTCCCTGGCGGACGCAGTGGCCCTCGCCGACGGCGCCGATGCAGTTGTCCCCGAACAACTGCACCGCCTTGGGGAGAGCGCCGGATATCACGTCGCCGTCACCTGGGGTGCCCAACCGGGCACCGTGGATGCGGTGTTCATCGCTGCAGCGGACGCTGAGCGGACGTCGGCGCTGACCGATCTGTATCTGCCGGCTGACGGGCCCCACCGGGTCACCGGTTACGCCAATGACCCGCAGACCAACACCAAGATCACCGCGGTGCGTCAGCAATTGAGCGCGTGGTTGCCCGAATATATGGTGCCGACCCATATCGTGGTGCTCGACGAGTTCCCGATGACGACCTCGGGCAAGATCGACCGTAAAGCCTTGCCGGCGCCGGTGTTTGCCACCACAGCCTTCCGGGCGCCGCAGACCCAGACGGAAAGAATCCTCGCCGGCATCTATGCCGAGGTGCTCGGGATCGACAAGATCGGGATCGACGACTCGTTCTTCGACCTGGGCGGGGATTCCCTGTCGGCGATGCGTTTGATCGCCGCGGTCAACACCCGTCTGGATGCCGATATTTCGGTGCGTGCGGTGTTCGAGGCGCCCACGGTCGCCCAGTTGGCGTCCCGTGTCGGTAAGGGCGGGGGCCTGGAGCCGCTGAAGCCGGTTGAGCGGCCGGCGGTGGTTCCGTTGTCGTTTGCCCAGAGCCGGTTATGGTTCATCGACCAGTTGCAGGGGCCCTCACCGCTTTACAACGTGGTGCTGCCGTTGCGGTTGGCCGGGCCGCTTGATGTGGACGCGCTGGGTGCGGCACTGGTGGATGTGGTGGGCCGCCACGAGAGCCTGCGCACGCTGTTCCCGGCGGTCGAGGGGGTACCGCGGCAGCTGGTAGTGCCCGCCGAGCAGGCCGATTTCGGTTGGGACGTCATCGATGCCACCGGCTGGCCGGCAGGCCGGCTGCAGGAGGCTATCCGCGCTACCGTGAGTTACGGATTTGACCTGGCCGCCGAGATCCCGTTGCGGGCAAGGCTTTTCCGCGTCGCCGAGGACGAACACGTGATAGTGGCGGTGGTGCACGAAATCGCCGCTGATGGTTGGTCGACGACCCGGCTGGTGCGTGACCTGGGGGTGGCCTATGCCAGCCGGTGCGAGGGGCAACCCCCCGACTGGACGCCATTGCCGGTGCAGTATGTCGATTACACGCTGTGGCAGCGCGCGCAGTTCGGCGATCTCGATGACACTGAAAGCCGCATCGCCGCGCAGGTGGCCTACTGGGAGCAGGCATTGGCCGGGATGCCCGAGCGGCTGCAGCTGCCCACCGATCGGCCCTACCCGCCGGTGGCCGATCAGCGCGGCGCCAGGGTGGCGGTGCAGTGGCCGGCGCTATTGCAGCAGCAGGTTGCCCGTGTTGGCCGCGAGCACAACGCGACCGGTTTCATGGTGACGCAGGCCGCCCTGGCGGTGGTGCTGTCCAAGCTCAGCGCCAGCAGCGATGTGGCAGTGGGCTTCCCGATTGCCGGGCGCCGCGACCCGGCACTGGATGAGCTGGTGGGCTTTTTCGTCAACACCTTGGTGCTGCGCGTCGATCTAGCCGGCGATCCCACCGTGGCCGAGCTGCTGGCTCAGGTGCGAGCACGCAGCCTGGCCGCCTACGAGCACCAAGACGTGCCCTTCGAGGTGCTCGTCGAGCGGCTCAACCCCGCGCGGTCGCTGGCCCATCACCCGCTGGTTCAGGTGGTGTTCGCCTGGAACAACTTCCCCGGGCAAATCGAAGTCCCCGCGACGGGGCTGAGTTTGGGCGATCTTCAGGTCACGCCGCTGGTCGGCGACACCCAAACCGCGAAGATGGATGTGGTCTTCTTCCTCAAGGAATCCTGGACCGAGGCCGGTGAGCCCGCCGGGATTTCCGGGACGGTGGAATATCGCACCGACGTGTTCGACCCGGCCAGCATCGAGGCGTTGATCGAGCGGTTGGAGCGCGTGTTGGCGGCGATGACCGCCGATCCCACCCGGCGGCTGTCGTCGGTGGATTTGCTTGGCGAGGGTGAGCATGCCCGCTTGGATCGGATCGGTAACCGGGCGGCGTTGACCCGACCCGCACCGCCGCCGGTGTCGATTCCGGTGTTGTTCGCCGCGCAGGTGGCTCGCGCCCCGGAGGCGGTCGCGCTGACGTGCGGAGGCCGCTCGATGACCTACCGCGAGCTTGATGAGTCGTCGAACCGGTTGGCGCACTTGCTCGTCGACCAGGGAGTGGGCTCGGGGGCGCCGGTGGCACTGCTGTTTTCCCGGTCGATGGAGGCGGTCGTGGCGATTCTGGCGGTGCTCAAGGCCGGGGCGGCGTATCTGCCGATTGACCCGGGCGCGCCGGCGGAACGGATCGGATTCCTGCTCGACGACGCTCAGCCGACCGCGGCGATCACCACGGCGGACCTGCGCGTGCGTCTCGACGGGCGTCAGCTGCTGGTCATCGATGTCAACGATCCCCGCGTGGACACCTACCCGTGCACGGGTGTGCCGGGGCCGGCCCCGGATGCCATCGCCTATTTGATCTACACCTCGGGCACCACCGGCGTGCCCAAGGGAGTGGCGATCACCCATCACAACCTCACCCAGCACCTGGAGTCGTTGAACGCCGGCCTGCCGCCCGGACGAGTGTGGACGCAATGCCATCCCTACGTCTTTGACTTCTCGGTGTGGGAGATCTGGGGCGCGTTACTGCACGGCGGGCGCCTAGTGGTGGTGCCCGAGTCGGTGACGAGTTCCCCGGAAGAGTTTCATGCCTTGATGGTGGCGGAGCAGGTCAGCGTGTTGACCCAGACACCGTCGGCGGTGGCGGCGTTGCCGGTTGAGGGATTGGAGTCGGTGGCGCTGCTGGTGGGTGGCGAGGCCTGCTCGGCCGAGGTGGTGGATCGCTGGGCGCCGGGGCGGGTGATGGTCAATGCCTATGGCCCGACCGAGGTCACGATATACGCGGCGATGAGCGCGCCGCTGGCGGCGGGTTCGGGTGTGGTGCCGATCGGCGCGCCGGTGTCAGGGGCGGCATTGTTCGTGCTGGATAGCTGGCTGCGGCCCGTTCCCGCGGGAGTCGTCGGGGAGTTGTACGTGGCCGGTGGGGGGCTGGCGAACGGATATGTGGGCCGGGCTTCGTTGACCGGGTCGCGGTTTGTGGCGTGCCCGTTCGGGGCGCCGGGGACGCGGATGTATCGCACCGGAGACTTGGTGTGGTGGGGTGCTGACGGGCAGCTGCGGTATCTGGGACGTGCCGATGAACAGGTCAAGATCCGCGGGTATCGCATCGAGCTGGGGGAGATTCAGGCCGCTCTGGCAGCGCTGGACGGGGTGCAGCAGGCGGTAGTGGTAGCCCGCGAGGACCGCCCGGGCGACAAACGCCTGGTCGGCTACGTGACCGGGACAGCTAGCCCGGCCGAGCTACGCAGCGCGCTGGGCGAGCGGTTGCCGGAGTACATGGTGCCGGCCGCGGTGGTGGTGTTGGCGGCGCTGCCGCTCACGCCCAATGGCAAACTCGATGCCCGCGCCCTGCCGGCGCCCGCGTATCAGAACGCCGGTTATCGCGCTCCGGCCAGCCCGGTTGAGGAGATCTTGGCCGGCGTGTTCGCCGAGGTGTTGGGGACCGACGAGGTCGGTGTCGATGACTCGTTCTTCGATGCGGGCGGGGATTCGTTGTTGGCGATGCGTCTCGTCGCCGCGATAGAGATGGGTTTGGGCGCCGAGTTGTCGGTGCGCACGGTGTTCGAGGCGCCCACGGTGGCCCAGTTGGCGTTGCGTGTGGGTGGCGACGGGGGTCGGCGCGAGCCGTTGGTGGCCCTCGAGCGGCCCGCGGTGGTGCCGTTGTCGTTTGCCCAGCAGCGGTTGTGGTTCGTCGACCAGTTGCTGGGGCCGTCACCGGTCTACAACATGGCGGCGGCGTTGCGGCTCAGTGGGCACCTGGACGCCGAGGCGTTGGGGGCGGCGCTGGCCGATGTGGTGGCTCGCCAGGAAAGCCTGCGCACCTTGTTCCCCGCGGTCGAGGGGATACCACGGCAGGTGGTGATCCCGGCCGACCGGGCCGACTTCGGCTGGCAGGTCGTCGATGCCACCGGCTGGCCGGTGGACCGGCTGCAGGATGCCATCGATCCCACGGTGCGGCACTCGTTTGATTTGGCGACCGAGATCCCGTTGCGGGCAAGGCTTTTCCGTGTCGCTGAGGATGAGCATGTGTTGGTGGCCGTGATGCACCATATCGCCGGCGACGGCTTGTCGATGGCCCCGCTGGTGGCTGATCTGGGGGTGGCCTATGCCGCCCGGTGTGCCGGGCGGGCGCCGGGGTGGGCGCCGTTGGCGGTGCAGTACGTCGATTACACGTTGTGGCAGCGCGCCCAGCTCGGGGATGTGGCCGATGCCGACAGCCCGATCGCCGCGCAGCTGGCTTATTGGGAGCAGGAGCTGGCCGGGCTGCCCGAGCGGCTGGCGTTGCCCACCGATCGGCCCTACCCGCCGGTGGCCGATTACCGCGGCGCCAGTGTGATCGTGGACTGGCCCGCCGAGCTGCAGCAACGGGTGCGCGCGCTGGCTCGCGAGCACAACGCGACCAGCTTCATGGTGATCCAGGCCGCCCTGGCGGTGCTGCTGGGCAAGCTCAGCGCCAGCAGTGATGTGGCAGTTGGGTTCTCGATCGCCGGGCGTGACGATCCCGCACTCGATGAGCTGGTGGGATTCTTCGTCAACACCTTGGTGCTGCGGGTCGATTTGTCGGGTGACCCCAGCTTCACCGAAGCCCTCGACCAGGTGCGTGCCCGCAGCCTGGCCGCCTACGAGCACCAGGATGTGCCCTTCGAGTTACTCGTCGAGCGGCTCAACCCCACCCGCAGCTTGGCCCATCATCCGCTGGTGCAGGTCGCGCTGGCTTGGCAAAACTTCGCCGGGCCCGACAATGACCTGGCCGCCGGGGGGCTGGCTCTGGGTGATTTGCAGGTCACACCGCTATCGGCGGACACGCGGGTCGCCCGCATGGATCTGACCTTCACGCTGGCCGAACGTTTCGGCGAGGGCGGCCAGCCCGCCGGGATCGCCGGGTCGGTGGAGTATCGCACCGACGTGTTCGACGCGGCCAGCATCGAGGCGTTGATCGAGCGGTTGGGCCGCGTCTTGGCGGCCGTGAGTGCCGACCCCAGCCAGCACTTGTCAGCGGTCGATCTACTCGACGAGCGTGAGCACGCCCACCTCGACGGGATCGGCAACCGGGCCGCGTTGACCGCGCCGCAGTCCACCGCGGTGTCGATTCCGACGCTGTTCGCTGCGCAGGTGGCGCGCACGCCCGAGGCGGTGGCGATCACCTGCGACGGCCACTCGATGACCTACCGGGGCCTCGACGAGGCATCTGACCGGTTGGCGCATCTGCTGGCCGGCCATGGGGCGGGCCCGGGACAGACTGTGGCACTGCTGCTTTCCCGTTCCGCCGAGGCGATCGTGGCGATCTTGGCGGTGCTCAAAACCGGGGCAGCCTACCTGCCGCTCGACCCCGCGCATCCCGACGCGCGAATCGAATTCATCCTGGCCGACGTCGCGCCGATCGCCGCGCTCACCACCGCCGAGCTCGCCGACCGGTTCGACAAGTACTCGTGTGACCTGGTGGTCATCGATGTCAAGGACGCCCAGATCAACGACGCCCGAATCAACGGCTACCCGTGCACCGACCTGTCGGCGCCGGCCCCCGACGACATCGCCTACCTCATCTACACGTCTGGCACCACCGGTGTGCCCAAAGGCGTTGCCATCACCCACCACAACGTCACCCAGATGTTCGGGCCGCCGGATATCCACCTGCCGGCGGGGCCGTCGACGCTGGGGCATTCCTTGGCCTTCGACGCCTCGGTGGAAGAGATCTGGCGTGCGTTGTTCCACGGCGGGCGGCTGGTAGTGGTGCCCGAGTCGGTGACACGCTCGGCCGAAGACTTGCATGCCTTGCTCGTCGCTGAGCAGGTCAAGACATCGAGTCAGTCGCCGTCTCCGCTGGCGATGCTGTCCCCTGAGGGATTGGAGTCGATGGCGCTGCTGGTGGCCGGTGAGGCGTGCCCGGCCGAGCTGGTGGATCGATGGGCGCCCGGGCGGGTGATGGTCAATGAATACGGCCCGACCGAAACCACGGTGTGTGCATCCAGGAGTGCGCCGTTGGTCGCCGGTTCGGGCGCGCCGCCGATCGGCTCGCCGCTCCCAGGCGCCGCGTTGTTCGTGCTGGATCAGTGGGCGCGTCCAGTGCCGGTCGGGGTCGTCGGGGAGTTGTATGTGGCCGGTGTCGGAGTCGGGGTCGGCTATATGTTCCGCGCGGGATTGACCGCATCGCGGTTTGTTGCCTGCCCGTTCGGGGCGCCGGGGACACGGATGTATCGCACCGGAGACCTGGTGAAATGGGGCCCCGATGGGCAATTGCAGTACCTGGGCCGCGCCGACGAGCAAGTCAAAATCCGTGGTTACCGCATCGAACTCGGAGAAGTCCGCGCCGCCCTGGCCGCACTCGACGGGGTAGATCAGGTGGCGGTGATCGCGCGCGAGGACCGCCCCGGTGACAAGCGCCTGATCGGCTACATCACCGGCACTGCAGATCCGGCCGAAAGCCGCACAAAGCTCATGCAGCGACTCCCGGCCTACATGGTGCCCGCCGCGGTCGTGGTGATCGACGCACTGCCGCTGACGGTTAACGGCAAACTCGACACCCGCGCCCTGCCGGCGCCGGAATACCAACGGGGCGATCGCTATTGCGCCCCGACCACTCCCACCGAGGAGATCATGGCCGGCATTTACGCCCAGATACTCGGCCTCGACCGGGTCGGGGTCGACGACTCCTTCTTCGATTTGGGCGGGGATTCGCTGTCGGCGATGCGCCTGATCGCCGCGATCAACACCAGCCTGGACGCCAACCTCCCGGTGCGCACGCTATTCCAGGCGCCGTCAGTGCGGACCTTGAGTCAGCAGCTGGACCAAGATGCCGGCGAGGCGGAACTAGTCCCCGTTGAGTTCCTCAAAGAGGGCGCGGGTCGCCCGATGTTCTGCATCCATCCCGCGGGTGGGCTGGTCTGGCCGTATTACGCTCTCGGCGATCACTTGGACTGCCCGATCATTGGCATTCAACAAACCCCGCAAAATGGCGAGGCTGAACCCGAGTCAATCCGCGAGATGGCGGTAACCTACGCCGACCGGATCCAAGGGGTTGATCCAACCGGGCCCTACAACCTTCTCGGCTGGTCGTTTGGCGGCATTGTCGCGCATGAAATTGCCATCGAGCTGCAGCGGCGCGGATGCGTAATCGCAAACCTTGTCCTTCTCGACGCTTTGCTAATCACCGACAGCAGCGTCGATCTACCAAACCTGGCCGAGCAGGACGTGCTGGAAGAGGTCTTGCGGTTGTGTCACATAGAGATGCCGGATCAGGATGAGCCGCTTACTTTTGAGCGGGCGGAAGGACTGCTTCGCGAACGAGGAATTGTCGAATTTGCTCGGTACAAACAACTTGTCGATTTCGGCGTTCAGAACATCAACCGTAACCAGGCATTGGCTCAAGTCCACGAACCCGGTGTCTTCGATGGGGACATAACCCTATTCTCCGCCATGGAGGATAAGGGGGATCAGGGCTCGTGTCCTACGCAAAGTTGGCGACCTTACGTTACTGGCGACATCAGCAGCTACCCGGTCGAGTGTGCGCACCTGGATATGTTGACTGCCGAATCGCTCGTCCAATACGGACAACACATCAAAGCCCTGATAGAAACCGAGCCTGCGTGCATAGATTAAAAGCACCAAAAGCGCCTTGAACGCACCCGGACAATACCGCCATCACACTCACGAAAGAGCTGGGCTCCATGCGAAAAGTCGAGAAGGGTCGGTGTGGTCGCGTTGTGGTGAGTGATACCCAGACGCAGGGATTCGCTCTTCGAACGCGCATTTGGCGCTATGGCGACGCGGCGAAATAGCGGTTCCTAATGTCCGTCGAACCGACCACATTGCACCATACGAAGCGGCGCATTCCGGCTTTGTTGCGGTCTCGCCGGTTCGTCGCCGTAGTTGTTGCGATCGGCGGCATACAGCTGATGGTGTCGATGGACGGCCCCGTCGCGATCTTTGCGCTTCCCAGGATCCAGAACGAGCTCGGCTTATCGGATGCCGCGCGGAGTTGGGTGATCACCGCCTACATGCTGACCTTTGGCGGTTTGATGCTGCTGGGCGGCCGCCTGGGTGACGCTATCGGCCGCAAACGTGCTTTCATCGTCGGGGTCGCGCTGTTCACTTTCGCCTCGATGCTGTGCGGCGTCGCCTGGGACGGGGGCGTGTTGATATCGGCACGGCTGCTGCACGGCGGGGCCGCCGCAATCACCACACCGACGATTCTGGCGCTAATAGCGACCACGTTCCCGACGGGACCGGAACGTAACTTTGCGACGGCGGTGTTCGGCGCAACGTCTGGTCTCGGTGGGGTGCTGGGCCTGGTGGTGGGCGGGGCACTCACCGACATGTCCTGGCGCCTGGCGTTTTTGGTGAACGTGCCGATCGGTCTGGCCGTGATTTACCTCGCCGTCAACACGTTGCAGGAGACCCAGAAGGAGCGGATGAAGCTCGACAGCGCGGGGGCTGTGCTGGCCACCTTCACCTGTACCGCCGCAGTGTTCGGCCTCTCGATCGGCCCGGAGAAGGGGTGGCTATCGGCCGTCACGCTCGGTTCGGGCGTGGTGGCTCTGGCCGCTTTCGTGGCGTTCCTCGTCGTCGAGCGCAGGGCCGAGAACCCCCTCGTGCCGTTCAGCCTGTTCCTCGACCGCAACCGGCTGGCCACATTCGCATCCATGTTCCTTGCCGGTGGGATATTTTTCACCCTGACTGTGGTGGTCGGCCTGTATGTGCAGACCATCATGGGCTACAGCCCGCTGCGCGCCGGCATCGCCTTCGTCCCGTTCGGCATCGCGATGGCCATCGGGGTGGCCGTGGCGTCGAAGCTGGTGATGTGGTTCCCGCCCCGGGTGGTGGTAATCGCCAGCGGCGGCCTGATTCTGGGCGCGGCGCTGTACGGCTCGACCTTCAACCGGGGCACGCCGTACTTCCCGAATCTTGTGTTGCCGCTCATCATTGGCGCTATCGGTATCGGGGCGGTCTTCGTCTCGCTCACGCTATCGGTGATCGCCTCCGTCGATTCGGACCGGATCGGGCCCACCTCGGCGATTTCGATGATGCTGCAGACCTTGGGTGGACCGCTGGTGCTGGTCGTCATCCAGGTCGCCATCACGTCGCGCACGCTGCACCTCGGCGGCACCCTCCGGCCGGTGAAGTTCATGAACGCCGCCCAGTTGCATGCGCTGGACCGCGGCTACACCTACGGCCTGTTGTGGTTGGCCGGAGTGGTCGTGCTACTGGGTGGGGTGGCGCTGCTAATCGGGTACACCGCCGCGCAGGTAGCCCGCGCGCAGGAAGTCAAGGAAGCCATCGACGCCGGGGAGCTTTAGCTGGTCGTCGTCGGCTACGTCTACTGGACGCCGAGCGGCACGGTCGCGGTACAGTTCTCTCCGGCGGCCCGCCGCGTAATACCCAACTCCCGTAGGTCGACGAAAAGTGCTGTCGCGGAATCTAATCCGTGCCAAAAGACTCATTTTCGGTAGCGTTATTTATTGCCGGTACCGGAGCCACCACTCTGTCGCCTTGCGTCCACCACTCTATGTGCGGGTCCTGACTACGCTACCGACTTGATAAGCCTGACAACAGGATTGAAAGCCACGACGCTCGGGGCATGCACTTCGTCGAGGCCCTTTCCGGGCCCAGCCCTAGCGCGCACGGTCGGTTGCAGCGAGTGCACCGACCCATTCGGCTCATGCCAAAGCGAAATCATGGAGGACCGGTGAGTATCACCCCGTTCTACTACACAACCGACGGCACCCTCGCGACTGACAAGCCACTCGGTCGCTGCCGCAAGGAGGCGAAATGACTGCCCAACTGATCGACGACGCCATGCAGCGCTCGCCTTCGACCGATTACTCCGCCCCTATGGCCACGACGCCTGTCACTCCTGTTGCGGTGATCGGCATGGCGTGTCGGCTTCCCGGCGGCATCGACTCGCCGGATCAGTTGTGGGAAGCGTTGTTACGCGGCGATGACCTGGTCACCGAAATACCGCCCGACCGCTGGGACGCCGACGAGTACTACGACCCGGAACCCGGTGTGCCGGGCCGGTCGGTATCGCGGTGGGGCGCCTTCATCGACGACGTCGCCGGTTTCGATTCCGAGTTCTTCGGGATCAACGAGCGAGAAGCGACCGCGATGGATCCGCAACACCGGTTGCTGCTGGAGACCTCGTGGGAGGCCATGGAACACGCCGGTCTCACGAGGGAGCGCATCGCTGACTCACTGACCGGTGTGTTCCTGGGGTTGACGCATGGCGACTACCAATTGCTGGCCGCCGACGCGCACTCCGTGGAGGGGGCATATGGCTTCTCCGGCAACAGCTTCAGCCTGGCGTCCGGGCGCATCGCCTACGCCTTGGGGGTCCACGGTCCCGCATTGACGGTGGACACGGCGTGTTCTTCCGGCCTGACGGCGATACACCTGGCCTGCCGCAGCCTGCACGAGCGTGAAACCGACCTCGCGCTTGCCGGCGGGGCCACGCTGGCGTTGGATCCGCGGAAATTCTCCGCCGGGTCGGCCGAGGGCATGCTGTCGCCGACCGGATGCTGCCACGCCTTCGACGTCGCGGCGGACGGGTTCGTGGGCGGGGAGGGCAGCGTCATGGTGCTGCTCAAGCGGTTGACTGACGCGCAACGCGACGGGGACCGAATCCTGGCGGTGCTGCGCGGGACCGCTGCTAACCAGGACGGGCACACCGTGAACATCGCGACACCATCGGAGACCGCCCAGACAGCCGTGTATCAGGCGGCGTTAGCCGCCGCGGGTGTGGACGCCCGCACGGTCGGCATGGTCGAGGCGCACGGCCCCGGCACCCCGGTGGGTGACCCGATCGAATACGCCAGTCTGGCCAACGTCTATGGCGTCGACGGCCCCTGCGCGCTGGCGTCGGTGAAGACCAATTTCGGGCATACCCAAGCGGCCTCCGGAGCGCTCGGGCTGCTAAAGGCCATCCTCGCCCTGCAACACGGTGTGGTTCCCCGGAATCTGCACTTCACCCGGCTACCCGATGATCTTGCCCGAATAGATACGAAGCTGTTTGTGCCGCAGGAAAATACACGGTGGGTCACGAACGGCCATCACCCGCGGCGGGCGGCGGTCTCGTCGTATGGGCTGTCGGGAACCAACGTGCACGCCATCGTGGAACAAGCACCTGAGCAGGTTCTCGAAGCCGCTGTGTCCGAGGGTGTCTCACCCGAGGCTTCGACGACGGCGTCTCTGCTGTTTCCACTGTCGTCCACCTCGGCCGACGAACTGCGCCGCACTGCCGGCCGGCTGGCCGATTGGGTGCGAGCACATGACGACCTGGCGTTGCCCGACCTTGCCTATACCCTGGCACGTCGGCGCGCGCACCGCCCGGTACGCACCGCCGCCATAGCCGGCAACCGGAGCGAACTCGTAGAGGCCCTGCGCGAGATTGCCGACGGCGACACTCCGTATCCGGCCGCGGTCGGACAGGACGACCGCGGACCGGTATGGGTGTTTTCCGGGCAGGGTTCGCAATGGGCGGCGATGGGCGCCGACCTGTTGGCGAACGAACCGGTGTTCGCCGCCACCGTCGCGCAAGCCGAGCCGCTGATCGCCCGGGAGTCCGGATTCTCGGTGACCAACGCGATCTCGGCGCCGCAGACCGTGACCGGTCAAGACCGGGTCCAACCGACGCTGTTCACCATGCAGGTCGCCCTGGCCGCCACGATGAAGGCCTACGGGGTGCGCCCGGGGGCGGTCATCGGGCACTCTCTCGGTGAGGCCGCGGCAGCTGTCGCCGCGGGCGCGTTGTCGCTGGAAGACGGGGTGCGCGTGATCTGCCGGCGCTCGCGCCTGATGACTCGCGTGGCCGGTGCCGGTGCCACGGCTTCGGTGGAATTGCCTGCGCAGCAGGTGCTTTCGGAACTGACGGCACGCGGTATCAACGATGTCGTGGTGGCGGTCGTGGCCTCGCCGCAGTCCACGGTGATCGCCGGCGCCGCGCAAACGGTTCACGACCTGGTCGCGGCCTGGGAGCAGCGCGACGTGATGGCGCGCGAGGTTCCCACCGATGTCGCCTTCCATTCGCCTCAGGTCGATCCGATCATGGACGAATTGATCGACGTGCTCGCCGACATCAGCCCGATGACACCGCAAGTGCCCTTCTACTCGGCGACCCTGTTCGATCCGCGGGAGCAGCCGGTGTGCGATGCCCGCTATTGGGCGAACAACATGCGCCGTATGGTGCGGTTCGCCACGGCAGTGCAGGCAGCTCTCGAGGACGGCTACCGGGTCTTTGCCGAGCTGTCGCCACACCCGCTACTTGTCCGCGCCCTCGAGCAGACCGCCCGCAACCGCGAGATGCCCATGGCCGCTCTGGCCGGTATGCGCCGCGAACAGAAGCTTCCGCACGGCCTGCGTGGATTTGTGGCGGACCTGCACACCGCGGGCGCGGCGGTCGATTTCTCGGTGCTCTACCCGAGCGGGCGGCTGGTCGATGCACCGCTGCCGACGTGGACGCACCGGCGGCTGTGGTTGAGCGGCGGGGGCCAGGAATCCCCGACACATGGTGGTTGCACCGTCGCAGTGCACCCCCTGCTGGGCTCGCATGTGCGCTTGGACGAGGAACCGGAACGCCACGTCTGGCAGGCCGAGGTCGGCACCGCCGCCCACCCCTGGCTCGCGGACCACCGGCTTCGGGACGTGCCCATGCTGCCGGGAGCCGCTTACTGCGAGATGGCGCTGGCGGCGGCGCGTACCGTGCTGGGCGAGGCGGCTGAGGTTCGTGACATCCGCTTCGAGCAGGCGCTCCTGCTGGAGGAGCTGACCACGATCGGCGCCTCGGGGTCGTTGTCCTCGCCTGGCGTTGTCGACTTCACCGTGGAGTCACATCAGGGCGCCGAAAAGGCGCGGCATGCTTCCGCCGTCCTCCACGTCGCGGAGGACGAGCAGCCACTTGCGCACGACATGTCCGCACTACTTGCGGCGCATCCGGGTTGTGACGACGGCGCAGAAGTGCGCAAGCGCATGGACGAGCGGGGCGTCCACTACGGTCCCGCGTTCGCCGGTCTCGGCGCCGTGCACACCGGCGGTGGGGCGACGGGCACCGTGCTGGCCGAGGTGGCGCTACCCCGCCAAATCCGCTCGCAGCAAGCGGCTTACGGCGTGCATCCCGCACTGCTGGATGCGTGTTTTCAGTCCGTGGAGGCTCTTCCGGACGTTCAGGCCCTGGGCGAAGGCGCGCTCGGATTGGTATTGGGTATTCGCCTCCTGCGCGCCTACAGCGCTGCCCGCAACGTCCATTACTGCTACACACGGGTGACGAAAGCCGATACCTCCGGGGTCGAGGCCGACATCGACCTGCTCGACGAGCAGGGGGCGGTCCTGGTCACCGTGCAGGGGCTGCGGGTGGGCACCAGCGCGTCGGGGAGCGGCAATGACGATCGGCTGCTGGCCGAGCGGCTGTTGACCATCGAA
Organism: Mycobacterium sp. 1482292.6; assembly: GCF_001672995.1. Classification (NCBI taxonomy): domain Bacteria; kingdom Bacillati; phylum Actinomycetota; class Actinomycetes; order Mycobacteriales; family Mycobacteriaceae; genus Mycobacterium; species Mycobacterium sp. 1482292.6. The sequence goes on from NZ_LZKV01000152.1 coordinate 38,544, forward strand.
TGGCGGCAACGAGAATTGCCCGAGCTGGACCACACCGACGCCGGAAGCTGGCTGCTGATCGGCACCAGCGCCACCGCCGACGTGGTGGCCAGCACATTGGCCGACGCGCTGAAGAACCATGGGGTGCAGTGCACCACCATGTCCTGGCCGCAGCAGGCCGACCACACCTCCAACTCCGACCAGCTTGGAAACCGTTTGCGTGCCGGTGAATTCACCGGTGTGGCGATCCTCACCGGACCGAAAAACGGCGACCCCGACGAGCGGAGTGCGCAGCTGGGCCGGGACTATGTGCAACATCTGGTGCGCATTGCCCGTGAGTTGGCGGATCTTCCGGGCGAACCGCCGCGCTTATATGTCGTGACCCGCAACGCCCAAACCGTGGTGTCCAACGACGTGCCCAACCTCGAGCAGGCCGGGCTGCGGGGCCTGGTGCGGGTGATCGGCATGGAGCACCCACACCTGGGCGCCAGCCAGATCGACGTCGACGAGACCACCGACGCCGACCAGCTGGCTCGCCAACTTCTCGGCGGGTTGGAGGAGGACGAGACCGCCTGGCGGAATGGCGCGTGGTACACCGCGCGATTGTGCCCCGCCCCACTGCTCCCCGAGGAGCGGCAAACCGCCGTCGCAGACCGCGAGCGGGACGGGATACGCCTGCAGATCCGTACGCCGGGTGATCTGGAGTCACTCGAACTCGTTGCCAGCGACCGTATTCCACCCGGACCAGGACAGATCGAGGTAGCGGTCAGCGCGTCCAGCATCAACTTTGCCGACGTGCTCGTTGCGTTCGGCCGTTACCCCGCCTTCGAGGGGCGGCTGCCGCAGCTGGGCACCGACTTCGCCGGCGTGGTGACCGCCGTCGGGCCGGACGTGACCGGCCACAAGGTGGGCGATCATGTTGGGGGACTGAGCGCCAATGGTTGTTGGGGTAACTTCCTCACCTGCGACGCGCGCCTGGCTGTCACGCTGCCGGTCGGCCTGACCGATCACCAGGCCGCGGCGGTGACCACCGCGCACGCCACCGCCTATTACGGCCTGCACGAGCTGGCCCGAATCAGTGCCGGTGATCGGGTGCTGATCCACTCCGCGACCGGTGGGGTCGGACAGGCGGCGATCGCCATCGCGCGGGCTGCGGACGCCGAGATATTCGCCACAGCCGGCAGCGAGCAACGTCGACAATTATTGCGCGACATGGGAATTGAGCATGTTTATGATTCGCGGAGCGTAGAGTTCGCCGACCTGATACGCCGGGACACCGACGGGTATGGCGTGGATATCGTGCTCAACTCGGTCATCGGGCCCGCCCAGCGCGCGGGCGTCGAATTGCTCGCGTTCGGTGGGCGATTCGTCGAGATCGGCAAACGCGACATCTACGGCGATACCCGATTGGGGCTCTTCCCGTTCCGGCGCAACCTGACGTTCTACGCCCTCGACCTGGCGTTGATGTCGTTCAGTCATCCGGACCGGCTGCGTGACTTGCTGAACACGGTGTACCGGCTCACCGCGGACGGTGAGTTGCCGATGCCTGAAGCCAGGCACTACGCGCTTGCCGATGCCGCCACGGCGATTCGGGTGATGAGCGGCGCGCAACACACCGGCAAACTCGTGCTCGATATCCCGCATACCGGCCGCAGCCGCGTGATGGTGCCGCCGGCGCAGGTCGGGGTCTTCCGCAGCGACGGCGCCTACATTGTCACCGGTGGACTGGGCGGCCTGGGGCTGTTTTTGGCCGACAAGATGGCTTCGCCTGGTTCGGAGGCCGGCTGCGGGCGTATCGTGTTGTCCTCGCGTTCACAGCCAAATCCCGAGGCGCGGGCGATGATCGAACGCATCCGCGGGACGGGTGCCGATGTCGTCGTCGAGTGCGGCGACATAGCCGAGGCTGGGACGGCTCAGCGGTTGGTGGCCGCGGCAACCGCCACCGGGCTTCCGGTGCGCGGTGTGCTGCATCTGGCGGCGGTGATCGAGGATGCCACGCTGACCAACATCACGGATGATCTCATCGAACATGACTGGGCACCAAAGGTTTATGGGGCGTGGAATCTGCACACCGCCACCGCTTCGCAGCCGTTGGACTGGTTCTGCTCGTTCTCCTCGGCCGCCGCGCTGGTGGGGTCACCCGGACAGGGTGCGTACGCCGCGGCAAACAGCTGGCTGGACGCCTTCACCCGCTGGCGGCGGGCTCGGGGTCTGCCCGCCACCGCGATCGCATGGGGCGCGTGGGGGCAGATTGGACGTGGCACCGCCTTGGCCGAAGGCGCCGACGCCGCGATCGCTCCCGACGAAGGCGCTTATGCGTTCGATGCGCTGCTGCGCCACGACCGTGCCTGCACGGGCTATGCCCCGTTGACGAACACACCGTGGTTGGCCGCTTTCGCCGAGCGCAGTCCGTTCGCCGAAGCTTTCCGCTCCGACGGACAAGGTTCAACGGGCACAAGCAAACTGCGTGCCGAGCTCAATGAGCTGGCCCCGGACGAATGGCCTACCCGGCTGCGGCGCCTGATCTCTGACCAGGTCAGCCTGATCCTGCGTCGCAACGTCGATCCCGACCGTCCGCTTTCCGAGTACGGGCTCGACTCGCTGGGTGGTCTCGAACTGCTTACCCGCATCCAGACCGAAACGGGCGTACGGGTGACGCCCGCCGACATCGCAAAGATTGGCACGATCCGCGGCTTGGCCGAATTGCTGCGCGACAAGCTGGTTCCCGCGGACGCCGCCTCAAGCTGAGAGGGTTTGAAAAATGACATCTGACTACATGGTCAGCCGAAAGTCCACTCCCGAAAACCTCGACTTCTTCACCGAGAAGTCGCTCGTCGATGACCCATACGACTACTACGATGCGATCCGGCGGTGCCCGGTGTGGCGTGAGCCTGCGCACGGTGTGGTGATGGTGTCGGGGTATGACGAGGCCTTGGCGGTGCAACGCGACCCCGAACAGGCCTTCTCGGTCTGCAATATCGTCAGCGGCCCATGGTCGGGGATTCCGACCAAAACCGACAGCGACGACATTTCGGATCTGATTGAGCGGCACCGCCAGGGGGTGACGTTCGGCGACTACTTCCTGACGTTTGATCCTCCGAAGCACACGGCCCACCGCTCGCTGTTGAGCCGGTTGTTTACGCCGAAGCAGCTCAAGAACAACGAGGACTTCCTGTGGCGTCTTGCCGACGAGCAACTCAACCGGTTCCTCGCCCACGGCAAGTGCGAGATGGTCATTGACTACAATTTTCCATTCACGCTCGACGCGATTACCGACCTGCTCGACGTGCCCGAGGCCGACCGTGAGCGATTCCGCCGCGCTGCGTATGCCAGCCGCCTCGAGGGTGACCGCAGTGGTTTCGTCGGCGTGAAAGAGGAGTGGTTCGTCGAGTACATCGAGGAGCGGCGGCGCGAGCCGCGTGACGATGTCCTGACCGAGCTTGCGCTGGCAAAGTTTCCCGATGGCACGACACCTGACGCGCTTGATGTTGCCCGCGTTGCCACCTTCATGTTCGCCGCCGGCCACGGCACGACGATCGATCTGCTGAGTCTCTCGATGCTGACGCTGGCGGAGCGACCGGACTTGCAAGAGCAACTGCGCGAGGACAATTCAAAGATCAGCGCCTTCATCGAGGAGATGCTGCGCATCGAAAGCCCGATCAAAACGAATTTCCGTCTGGCGCGTCGCACCACCAGGATCGGCGACATCGATGTGCAAGCCGGCACCAGCGTGCTGGTGATGAACGGTGCGGCAAACCGCGACCCACGGCGGTTCGACGACCCCGACGAGTTCCGCCTGGGCCGCCCGAACATATTGCACCACATGGCATTCGGCCGTGGTATCCACACGTGTCCGGGCGCCCCGATTGCTCGCGCCGAAGTGCGGGTGAGCTTGGAACGCATCCTTAACCGAATGGCCGACATCCGGCTTTCAGAGGCCGAACACGGCCCGGCAGGCGCTCGTCGGCTGAAATGGGACCGCACCCCATTGTTCAGGCGCCTCAAGGAATTACACCTCGAGTTCACGCCGGTTCGGTGAACCGGTCCATCGCGACGATTAGTTGGAGATGTCAAAAATGAGGACGGTATCGTTGACTAGGTTCGCCGTCGGGATCTGCGGCCTGGCACTGTCGTTGACCGCTGGGGCCGGGCTCGCGTCGGCCGATCGGGATCTCAGCCCGTTCGTCAACACCACCTGCAATTACGGTCAGGTGATGTCGGCGCTGCAGGCGGCGGATCCCCAAGCGGCCGAACAATTCAACGCTTCGCCGGAGAGCGGCTCGTTTTTGCGGCAGTTCCTGGCCGCGCCGCCGAGTCAACGCCAGCAGATGGCCCAGATGCTGGCGAGCCAGCCGGGGGCTGACGAGCAGTTCGGACTTGTCCAGCGGGTCTTCGCCACCTGCAACAACTACTGAGCAGTTGGAGTTCTTCGTGGCTACCCTCGTCGAAAATTTTCCCGTCATCAGCACCCTGCGCGACGCAGTGTTTCTTTCGGCGACGGTCAGCGAGATCGAAAGGCTGACACCGAGAATGCGCCGCATCCGGTTCAGCGGCCCGCGCCTGCGGGGACTGACCTGGACGCCAGGTCAGCATGTCCGGCTGCAGGTCGAGAGTCTGCGTGACGCCGTGCTGCGGCTGCACCCATACCCCGTGCTGCGCACGTATTCGATCTACGACGCCGATCCCGCCCTCGGCGCACTCGACATCGTGATGGTCGACCACGACGGTGGCCGGCAGGGCGCGACACCCGCCAAGCGCTGGGCGCTGTCCACCTCGGTCGGAGACGGCGTCCATTTCACCCGGCCCCAGGGCAAGTTCGCCATCCGCCGGGACGCGCCCTACCACCTGTTCGCCGGCGAGGAAACCGCCTCGGTCGCGTTCGCCGCGATGCTTCGATCCCTGCCCCCAACCGCCGAGGTCTACGGAGCGATTGAGGCCGTGACCGACACCGATCACCTGCCCCTGGCCACACCCCTGACCCGGGTCGAGCGCGGTGGCGCACCGGCCGCGAACTCTGCCGTGCTCGCCGACGCCCTGCGCAGCCTGCCGCTGCCCGACTATCCCGGCGTCGCCTACCTCGCCGGCGAGGCCCGCACCATACAAACGCTGCGCAAAATATTGATCACCGAACGTGGCTGGGATCGACGGCAGATACGCACGAAGCCCTTTTGGACCCCCGGCCGTAGCGGAATGGAGTGATGATGGTTGAGACGCCTATGTCAGACCTGCTGTGCGAACGCGCCAGCTTGCAGCCCGACGACACGGCATTCACCTTCGTCGACTACGAGCAGGACTGGAACGGCGTTGCTGAAAGCCTGACGTGGTCGCAGCTGCATCGGCGAACGCGCAACCTTGCGCGGCGGCTTCATGATTGCGGGTCGGCGGGTGACCGCGCCGTGATCATGGCCCCGCAGGGGCTGGATTACATTGTGGCGTTTCTCGGTGCATTGCAGGCGGGTCAGATCGCGGTTCCGCTTTCAGTGCCGTTAGGTGGCGTCAGCGATGAACGCGTCAGTTCGGTGCTGCGCGACGCGTCGCCAACCGTCATCCTCACAACGTCCCCGGCCGCGGAAACCGTTGCCGGGTATGTCCAGTCGCAATCCGGCGGATTAGTTCCATCCGTCGTAGAGGTTGACCTGCTGGACCTGGACGCCCGGACAGGATACGGCCCCGCGCGCCAGAATCATTCAGAGCTGGCGTATTTGCAATACACGTCCGGATCCACCCGGCAGCCGGCCGGGGTCATGGTCTCTCAAGGCAATTTGCTGGCCAATTTCCGGCAGATCATGTCCGACTTCTGCGCGGACCACGGCGGCGTCGCGCCGCCGGACACGACCATTGTGTCGTGGCTGCCGTTTTACCACGACATGGGTTTGATACTGGGAGTGTGCGCGCCGGTGCTGGGCGGAATTCGCACCGTGCTGACCAGTCCGGTGTCGTTTCTGCAGCGACCGGCCCGGTGGATGCAGTTGCTGGCCAAGGAAAGTCACGCGTTTTCGGCGGCGCCGAACTTCGCGTTCGAATTGGCGGCACGCAAGACGTCGGACGAGGACCTGGCCGGACTGGATCTAGGCGAGGTGCTGGTCATCCTCAACGGTAGTGAGCGCGTGCATCCTGCGACGCTGCGGCGTTTCATCGATCGGTTCGCGCGGTTCAATCTGCCCGACAACGCGGTACGGCCAAGCTATGGGCTCGCCGAGGCGACGGTGTACGCGTTGACTCGCACACCGGCACAGCCGCCCAAAATGGTGCACTTCGATCCCGAGAAGCTGGCCGCCGGCAGCGCGGACCGCTGCGAAAGCCCCACCGGTACACCACTGATCAGCTACGGGGCGCCGCGGTCACCGATGATCCGCGTTGTCGACCCCGACACCAGGATCGAGTGTCCCCAGGGCACCGTGGGCGAGATCTGGATGCACGGTGGCAACGTCGCCTTGGGCTACTGGCGAAAGCCCCAGGAGACCGAACGCACGTTCGGCGATCGGCTGGTCGCTGCGTCGGACGGCACACCCGAAGCGCCGTGGCTGCGAACCGGCGACTCGGGGTTCATCTTCGAAGGCGAGCTGTTCATCATCGGCCGCATCAAGGATCTGCTGATCGTCTACGGGCGTAACCACTCGCCCGACGACATCGAAGCGACGGTCCAGGAGATCACCCGGGGCCGGTGCGCGGCGATAGCGGTCCCGCATGGGGGCATGGAAAAGCTTGTCGTGATCGCCGAAGTCAAAAACCAGCCCACGCCCCACGGAGAGGGGGCGAACAAGCTCGCCGTCGTCGAGCGCGAAGTGACCTCGGCAGTCTCCAACTCGCACGGCCTCGGCGTCGCGGATCTGGTTGTGGTGGCGCCGGGGTCGATACCGATCACCACGAGTGGCAAGGTGCGGCGTTCGGCCTGCGTCGAGCAGTACCGGCAAGGTCAGTTCGCCCGGTTGCGCGGCTAGGCGCTACCACCGGCGGGTCGCTGGGCGTTGCGCTTTTGACCAAGACGAAAGTCTAAATTGTCATTACCCCACGGATTGATGCTCATCGCTGCTTCGAGACCGCCTGGTCGCGGCGCGTAGACGCTCTAGTGGGGTCCGCTCGCACTACCGAAAGACCTGCGATCCCCGCTGTTTCTTGGCCTTTTAGCGGATGAGCTCAGTTCCGCTGGTCATTCTTCGACGTCCTTCTTTTTCGCTGCACCCCGAGACTTTCCCACCGGGCGCCAGCAGAATACGTTGCTGCCCTGACGATGCCAGAGATAGGTTTCCAGATCACCCAAGCTGGCATGCGACACAAATTTCCACATTGAAAAATCAGGTGGAGTCGATTTTCTGTGCATCGTCCCTCCCTTTCAGATGCTGGAGCCGACTCGAGCAAAGCCGGGAGATCCCGGTCGCACACCCGTCGTTGGCGGCAACTTCGGAGCAGACAAACTCGCAAAAGTCGCGGCTGAAAGCGGGATAGCCAGTGCACAACACGGGGACCGGTTCCCCGACAGCAGAACGCCGCTGCAAGGCCCCCGCCACGGCGCCCGCGGTGTAGTCCGGCGCGCGGCGGCTGGGTTGGCGGAGCCGCCGCGCGCCGGTGGTTTAGCGGTCATGGTCGAATTCGACTTTGTTTCGACAACGTTCGGCGTTGCTTTGCAATCGGTCTATTAGCGCTGCTGGCGGTGGGATCGAGCTGTCGATTGTCATCCAGCGAGATCCCCGGCGACATGCGCAATTGCGTGTCATGCTGCGGAGCCTATGGCCAGCGCTGGTCTCGCCGGGCTAGGTGCGAGCCAAATAGAGTAGTGGCAGCGTCCAGTTAGCGTGTTGTTAACACAGAAAACACCCGCCGAGGCCGATCCAGCGCAGGGCATTCATTCCGGGCAAGAGTGGGTTCGGAACGAGCGTAGATAAAGACGCACACATTGCACCACGCAGAACTCGCAAGACCGGAGATATACGCTGGGCACTTTCGCTAATGTCAATTTCAGCGGTGTGCAAGGGGCCATTCTCGGCTAATTCAGCAGCCTGCTGATTCAGCGCAGACCGGTGGCTCGACACCGCAATGCTGTCGGCGTCAACCGAGGTCACGCGCGCGGGCGATGCCCTCGAATGCCCGCACGGTAGGTTGGCGACCATGACATCGCTGCAGGACAAAGTCGTTTTCATCACCGGCGGTGCCCGGGGGATCGGGGCCGAGACCGCTCGGCGGCTGTCTGCCAGGGGCGCCAGGCTCGTCCTGACCGATCTCAACGAAACCGACCTGAAAACGCTGGCCGCCGAACTCGGCGAAGAACGGGTGTTGACGGCCGTCGCCGACGTGCGCGACCTGTCCGCGATGGAGTCCGCCGCCGCCCGCGCCGTCGAGCGATTCGGCGGCATCGACGTGGTGCTGGCCAACGCCGGCATCGCCAGCTACGGATCGGTGCTGCAGGTCGACCCCGACGCGTTCAAACGGGTGCTCGACATCAATGTGCTCGGCGTCTTTCACACCGTGCGCGCCACGTTGCCGGCGTTGATCGAGCGCCGCGGCTACGTGCTCATCGTGTCGTCGCTGGCCGCCTACACCGCCTGCCCCGGGCTGGCGCCGTACAACGCGTCTAAGGCCGGCGTCGAACTGCTGGCCAACGCGCTGCGGCTGGAGGTGGCCCACCTGGGCGTCACGGTCGGCTCGGCGCACATGTCCTGGATCAACACCGCCCTGGTCCGCGACACCCAGTCGGACCTGCCGGCGTTCAACCAGCTGCTGGCCAGCTTCCCGTGGCCATTGAGCAAGACGACGACCGTCGACAAGTGCGCGGCCGCCTTCGTCAAGGGGATCGAGCGGCGGCGCACCCGCGTCTACTGCCCACGCTGGGTGGCGCTGTTCCGTTGGGTCAAGCCGGTGCTGTCCAGTCCGGTCGGCGAAATGCCCCTGCACAAATCCACCGCCGAGCTGCTGCCCCAGCTGGACGCCCAAGTCGCCGCGCTGGGCCGCTCCACCAGCGCCTACAACCGCGACCTCGGCAGCTCCTAGCCGGTCGGGGCCGCGCGCTGCGACGCGACGGCCGCCACCCGCCGGCGCACCAGGAACCATCCGGCGCTCAGCGCCGGAATGACCACCACCACCGTCGCGATGGTCCAGGTGCCGGTGTCCTTATCGAACGCCATCATGACCAGGACGGCGGCCAAAAATGCCAGGGTGAGATACCCGGAATACGGGGCCCACGGCATCCGGAACTGCGGGCGTTCTACCTGCCCCGCCTTGGCCAGCCGGTAGAAGCGCAGCTGACACAGCACGATGGTGGCCCAGCTCGCGAGGATTCCCGGCGCCACGATGTTGAGCACGATCTCGAAGGCCTCGCCGGGGTTGACGGCGTTCAGGCCGATGCCGAGCAGGCAGATGGCGGCCGCCATCGCGATGCCGACGAAGGGCACCCCGTTCTTCGACATCCGGGTGGCGAACCGGGGACCGCTGCCGCTGGACGCCATCGAGTGCATGATGCGGCCGGTGGAATACAGCCCGGCGTTCAGGCTCGACAGGGCGGCGGTGAGCACCACGATGTTCATCAGGTCGCCGGCGCCGTGGAAGCCGATCTTGGAAAAGAAGGTGACGAAAGGACTTTCGGTGGCCTTGTAGGAGGTGTAGGGCAGCAGCAATGCCAGCAGCGCCACCGACCCGACGTAAAAGATCGCGATCCGCGCGATCACCGCGTTGATCGCGCGGGGCATGACCCGCTCCGGCTCGGCGGTCTCCCCGGCGGCCGTGCCCACCAATTCGATGGCGGCATAGGCGAATACGACACCCGAGGTGGTCAGCAGGACCGCCAGCACGCCGGAGGGAAACAGTCCGCCGTGATTGGTCCACAGGCTCAGTCCGGTGCTGTGGCCCCCGATCCGATACCGGCCCGCCAGGAAGACGATCCCGACCGCCAGGAAGGCCACCAGCGCGAGAACCTTGACCAGCGCCGCCCAGAATTCCAGCTCACCGAACCACTCCACCGAGATCAGGTTCATCGACAGCACCACGACGAGGGCCAGCAGGGCCAACACCCACTGGGGGATGGATTCGAAGGCCGTCCACCGCCGCAGGTAGGTGGCGATCGCGGTGGTGTCGACGATGGCCGTCATCGACCAGCCCAGGAAGTACATCCAGCCGATCGCGTAGGCGGCCTTCTCGCCGAAGAACTCTCGCGAATACGACACGAACGAGCCCGACGACGGCCGATGCAAGACCAACTCGCCCAGGGCTCGCAGGATGAGGAAGACGAAGACCCCGCACACGGCGTAGATCAGGAACATCCCGGGCCCCGCCTTGGCCAGCCGCCCGCCCGCCCCGAGGAACAGCCCGGAGCCGATCGCGCCGCCGATGCCGATCATCTGCACCTGGCGGGGCTTGAGTCCCTTGCGGTAGCCGGCGTCTTCGCCGACTGCGCCAGCTGCGGGATCTGGGCCGGCTAGAGGAGCTGAACCGGCTACGGGATCGGGGTTGCCATCATCGGGCAACGCGGCCATGAAACGTCCAATCGGTAGGTCGCGACGCGATGCTTCCGTAGTTGATCGGCCGACGGCAAGTTCAACAGCGCTGTGAGCGTCAGCGCCCGAAGCCGGGGCGACGCCGGCGCAGGTAACGCTCGAACTCGGCGGCCAGCGCGTCGCCGTCGATCTTGCCCAAGGCGTCGTTCATGTCGACCTCGGCGTCGCCGCGTTGCTCGAGCGACAGCACGTACTCGGCGAGGTCCTCGTCCTCGGCCGTCATCTCGGTGACCGCCTGCTCCCATTCCTCGGCGTCCGTCGGCAGGTCGGCCAGCGGCACCTCGATGTCGAGGACGTCCTCGACGCGGCGCAGCAGGGCCACCGTGGCCTTCGGGTTCGGCGGCTGCGAGACGTAGTGCGGCACCGCCGCCCAGAACGTCACCGCGGGAATCCCGGCGGCCACGCAGGAGTCCTGGAACACCCCGGCGATGCCGGTCGGCCCCTCGTAGCGGCTTTCCTCGAGGCCGAAGCGTTTCGCCGACTCGGGGGAGTAGGCCGCGCCCGACACCGGAACCGGCCGGGTGTGCGGGGTGTCGGCCAGCAGGGCGCCCAGGATCACCACCGTGTCGACGTTGAGCTTGTCGGCGATGGCCACCAGCTCCGCGCAGAAGGTCCGCCAGCGCATGTTGGGTTCCACCCCGTGCATCAGCACGACGTCGCGGTCGCTGCCCGGCGGGCGACAGTGCGAGATCCGCATCGCCGGCCACACCAGCTCGCGGGTCACCCCGTCCACCTGCCGAATCACCGGGCGATTCACCTGGTAGTCGTAGTAGGCCTCGTCGTCGATCTCCAAGATCGGGTCCGCTTCCCAGATGGCCTCGAGGTGTTCGAGCGCGTCGCTGGCCGCGTCGCCGGCGTCGTTCCAACCCTCGAACGCGGCCACGACGACGGTGTGGTGCAGTTCCGGCAATGCCGTTTCGCCAAAGGGGGGGCCGTCGGGCGGGGTCACAGATTTAGCGTACGGCCTTCCGGCCCGATGTTCGGGGCGCGGTGGCCAAGGATTGTCGGCCGATTGACGTTCAACCGGGGGCTTTGCATAGGACGACTATTCTTATGACGTGACAGCCGCCAAGGGACACCGCTGCGACACTGACATCCTTGGCGGTCCAGACGAAATAGGTTCGGCTGCGATTTCGTTAACCTGGGCAACTATGTCGCAGGCAGACTTCACGAGCTGTCGATAGCGGCGATGAGTTGGGCGTCCGGACGTCGATCGGGTGACGACGTAGACTTTTCTGGTCGAGAGGCGTTGCAACGGGTACGGGTCTTTGCCGGTATCCGCCACGCTCGGCAGAGTCAAGGACGCCTTCCGTTATGGAAGGAGTGCACGTGACCGCCGTTGAGGCCCAGACTTCCGCGCCGAACACCTTCGCGCCGAACATCCGCCCCGACTGCACCGACGAGCTGACGGCGGCGCTGCGCCAGCGGATCGTGGTGATCGACGGCGCGATGGGCACCGCGATCCAGCGCGACCGGCCGGACGAGGCCGGCTACCGCGGCGACCGGTTCACGGAGTGGCCGACCGCGCTGCAGGGCAACAACGACCTGCTCAACCTGACGCAGCCCCAGATCATCGAGGGGATCCACCGCGAGTATCTCGAGGCGGGCGCCGACATCCTGGAGACCAACACGTTCAACGCGAACGCGATCTCCCTCTCGGACTACGACATGGCGGAGCTGGCCTACGAGCTGAACTACGCCGGCGCCGCCCTGGCTCGCAAGGCCGCCGACGAGTACAGCACCCCGGACAAGCCCCGCTACGTCGCCGGCGCCATCGGGCCGACCACCCGGACCGCGTCGATCTCGCCGGACGTCAACGACCCCGGGGCCCGCAACGTCTCCTACGACCAGCTGGTCGCCGCCTACCTCGAGGCCGCCAACGGCCTGGTCGACGGGGGCGCCGACCTGCTGATCATCGAGACGATCTTCGACTCGCTGAACGCCAAGGCGGCGGTGTTCGCGGTCGAGACCCTGTTCGAGGACCGGGGACGCCGCTGGCCGTTGATCATCTCGGGCACCATCACCGATGCGTCCGGGCGGACGTTGTCCGGTCAGGTCACCGAGGCCTTCTGGAACGCGATCAGGCACGCGAAGCCGATCGCGGTCGGGCTCAACTGCGCGCTGGGCGCGCCCGAGATGCGGCCCTACATCGCCGAGATGTCGCGCATCGCCGACACCTTCGTCTCCTGCTACCCGAACGCCGGCCTGCCCAACGCCTTCGGCGAGTACGACGAGACCCCGCAGCGGCAGGCCGGCTACATCGCCGACTTCGCCGACGCCGGCCTGGTCAACCTGGTCGGTGGCTGCTGCGGAACCGCGCCGCCGCACATCGCCGAGATCGCCAAGGTCGTCGAGGGCAAACCACCCCGGGAGGTGCCGAAAATCGAAGTGGCGACCCGGCTTTCGGGCCTGGAGCCGCTCAACATCACCGACGACTCCCTGTTCGTGAACATCGGTGAGCGCACCAACATCACCGGCTCCGCCCGGTTCCGCAACCTGATCAAGGCCGAGGACTACGACACCGCGCTCTCGGTCGCGCTGCAGCAGGTCGAGGCCGGCGCGCAGGTCATCGACATCAACATGGACGAGGGCATGATCGACGGCGTCGCCGCGATGGACCGGTTCACCAAGCTGATCGCGGCCGAGCCGGACATCAGCCGCGTGCCGGTGATGATCGACTCGTCCAAGTGGGAGGTCATCGAGGCCGGCCTGAAAAACGTGCAGGGCAAGCCGATCGTCAACTCGATCTCCATGAAAGAGGGCGAGGAGAAGTTCATCCGCGAGGCGCGGCTGTGCCGCAAGTACGGCGCCGCCGTGGTCGTGATGGCCTTCGACGAGCAGGGCCAGGCCGACAACCTGGAGCGCCGCAAACAGATCTGCGGGCGCGCCTACCGGATCCTGACCGAAGAGGTCGGCTTCCCGCCCGAGGACATCATCTTCGACCCGAACTGCTTCGCGCTGGCGACCGGCATCGAGGAGCACGCGACCTACGGGATCGACTTCATCGAGGCCTGCGCCTGGATCAAGGAGAACCTGCCCGGGGTGCACATCTCCGGCGGCATCTCCAACGTGTCGTTCTCGTTCCGCGGCAACAACCCCGTCCGCGAGGCGATCCACGCGGTATTCCTGTTCCACGCCATCAAGGCCGGCCTGGACATGGGCATCGTCAACGCCGGTGCGCTGGTGCCCTACGACTCGATCGACCCCGAGCTGCGGGACCGCATCGAGGACGTCGTGTTGAACCGTCGCGAGGACGCGGCCGAACGGCTGCTGGAAATCGCCGAGCGGTTCAACAGCAAGGACAAGGGTGAGGACCCGAAGGCGGCCGAATGGCGCGGCCTGCCGGTCCGGGAGCGGATCACCCACGCGCTGGTCAAGGGCATCGACGCCCACGTCGATGACGACACCGAGGAGTTGCGCGCCGAGATCGCCGCCGCGGGCGGCCGCCCGATCGAGGTGATCGAGGGCCCGCTGATGGACGGCATGAACGTCGTCGGTGACCTGTTCGGCTCCGGCAAGATGTTTTTGCCCCAGGTCGTGAAGTCGGCCCGGGTGATGAAGAAGGCCGTCGCGTACCTGCTGCCGTTCATCGAGAAGGAGAAGGAAGAGAACGGTACCGCTGCCGCCAAGGACACCAACGGCACTATCGTGATGGCCACGGTGAAGGGCGACGTCCACGACATCGGCAAGAACATCGTCGGAGTCGTGCTGCAGTGCAACAACTTTGAAGTGATCGACCTTGGGGTGATGGTGCCCGCCCAGAAAATCCTGGACGCGGCCAAGGAGCACGACGCCGACATCATCGGGCTGTCGGGCCTGATCACGCCGTCCCTGGACGAGATGGCCAACTTCGCCGTCGAGATGGAACGCGAGGGCCTGGAGATCCCGCTGCTGATCGGCGGCGCGACCACCTCGCGCGCGCACACGGCCGTGAAGATCTCGCCGCGGCGCAGCGGTCCGGTGGTCTGGGTCAAGGACGCGTCCCGCTCGGTGCCGGTCGCCGCCGCGCTGCTGGACCCCAAGCAGCGGGGTCCCCTGCTGGAGGCCACCGAGAAGGACTACGCGTCCCTGCGCGAACGGCACGCCCAGAAGAACGAGCGGCCGACGCTGACACTGGAGAAGGCCCGCGCCAACCGGACGCCGATCGACTGGGACGGCTACACGCCGCCGGTGCCCGCAATAGGTACGGGAGTACGGGAATTTCAGGACTACGACCTCGCGGAGCTGCGCGAGTACATCGACTGGCAGCCGTTCTTCAACGCCTGGGAGATGAAGGGCAGATTCCCCGACATCCTCAACAACCCGGCCTCGGGCGAGGCCGCTCGCAAGCTGTACGACGACGTGCAGGAGATGCTCGACACCCTGATCAAGGAGAAGTGGCTGACCGCCAACGGCGTGATCGGGTTCTTCCCCGCCAACGCGGTCGGCTCGGGGGTGGAAGACATCGAGGTGTACACCGACGACACCCGCACCGAGGTGCTGACCACCTTGCACAACCTGCGCCAGCAGGGCGAGCACCGGGAAGGAATCCCCAACCGGTCGCTGAGCGACTACGTCGCGCCCAAGGACACCGGCCTGGCCGACTACATCGGCGCCTTCGCCGTCACCGCGGGGCTCGGCAGCCAGGAGAAGATCGCCGAGTTCAAGGCGGCGCTCGACGACTACAGCGCGATCCTGCTGGAGTCGGTCGCCGACCGGCTGGCCGAGGCGTTCGCCGAACGCATGCACCAACGGGTCCGCAAGGAGTTCTGGGGATACCAGCCGGACGAGCAACTGGACAACGACGCGCTCATCGACGAGAAGTACCGGGGCATCCGGCCCGCCCCCGGCTACCCGGCCTGCCCGGAGCACACCGAGAAGGCGACGCTCTGGAAATTGATGGACGTCAAGGAGCGGACCGGCATCGAGTTGACCGATTCGATGGCCATGTGGCCCGGTGCCGCCGTCAGCGGCTGGTATTTCTCGCACCCGCAGTCGCAGTACTTCGTGGTCGGCCGGATGGCCCAGGACCAGGTCGCCGACTACGCGAAGCGCAAGGGCTGGACCCTGGCCGAAGCCGAACGCTGGCTCGCCCCCAACCTCGGTTACAACCCGGAGGACTGAGCTCTTCGGACGACTGAGTCCTCGGCGGGCTCAGCCCTCGGCGGCGGCCTGAAATATTGCGGTGATCTCGGCGACGCGCGGGTCCTCGCGCAGCTGCTCCAGCGTTTGGGGCAACGGCAGCCGCCAGTTCGGATATTCGTCGATGGTGCCGGGCAGATTCGGTTGTCGCGGTTCGGCGACGATGTCGTAGGGCGAGATCAGCTTCAACTTGCTCGGCGTGGCCGCCAAGAACCGGTGCATCGCGGTGATGATGGCGTTCTCGTTCGGGCCGTCGTCCTCGTCCGGGTCGTCGGGCAACAGCCCTTCGGAACGCAGCAGGGCCAGCCACTCGGCCTTTTCCTTGTCGGCCGAGGCCTGCTCCGCCGGTACGTCGTCAAGCAGGTCGAGCTCGGCGCGCGCCCGCACGTGTTCGCCGCGCAGAAAGCCGGCCGCAGTGGGCAGGTCATGGGTGGAGAGGCTTGCGGCCGCCCGCGACGGCCACCGCGACGACGCAAGCAAGGGTTGGCCGGGCGCGGACTCGTCGCGGGTAAACCAGGACACCGCGCAGCCCAGCATTCCGTTGTCGCCCAACGCTTCCGTGACTTCGGGCTCGACAGTTCCCAGGTCCTCGCCGACCACGGTGGCGCCGGCCCGCTGGGCTTCCAGCGCGAGCACGGCAAGCATGGCGTCGGCGTCGTAGTGCACGTAGGTACCCCGGTCGGCCGACTCGCCCGGCGGTATCCACCACAACCGCCACAATCCCGCGACGTGGTCGATCCGCAGTCCGTCGGCGTGAACAAGTATGGCGCGCAGCATGTCTCGCAGCGCGGTGTACCCGGTGGCGGCGAGCCGGTCCGGCCGCCAGGGCGGCAGCCCCCAGTCTTGACCGCGCGGGGTGAAATTGTCCGGGGGAGCGCCGACGTGAACTCCGGTGGCCAGCATGTCGGCCAGGGCCCACGCGTCGGCCCCGTCGGAGTCGACGCCGACCGGCAGGTCGTGCAATACACCCAGCGCCATGCCGGCTCGTCGCGCGGCGGTGCGGACTTCGCCGAGCTGTTCGGCACAGCGTTGCTGCACCCAGGCGTGAAAGGCGATCCTGGGTGCCAATTCCCGGCGAGCCTGGGTGACCCCCGGTCCGTCGACATCGCGCAGGGGTTCGGGCCATCGCGGCCAGCGCCCGCCGTACCGCTCGGCCAGCGCGCAGTAGGTCGCCCAGTCGCGCAGCGCCCCGGAGGAGGGGGACTCGTCCAGTGGGCAGGGCCGATCCTCCGCGCGCCACAGCAACTCCAGCGCGTCGCGCTTGGCGGCCCAGACGAGGTCGTGGTCGATCCGCTCGGTCTCCGGCCAGACGCGCAGGGCGTCGACTTCCGCGCGGGTTTGCGGGTCGGCTCGATGGTAGGCGTCGAGGTCCTCGATGCGCAGGGCCAGCGGGTTGGCGAAGCGTCGACTCGACGGGGTGTAGGGCGAGGGCTGAACCGGATGCGTCGGGCCGGGGGCGTTGAGCGGGTTGAGCAGTACCGCGCCCGCGCCGTGCGTCGCCGCGGTCCACTCGATGAACTCCCGCAGGTCGCCCAGATCACCGATGCCCCAGGAGCGGCCCGAGCGCAGCGCATAGAGCTGCAGCATCCATCCCCAGGTCACCGCCGTCTGGGGCACCCGCGGCGGGGCCGCGACCAGGGTGACCTCCTGGCCGTCCGCGGTGTGCAGGCGGTACCAGCCCGGTGCCAGATCGCCGGGAAGTTCGTCGCGCACGTCGGCGCGGGTGCCGTCCTCGGCGACCAGCGCCGCAGCTCCGGGAAACGGCCGCGGCCGGCCGTCCAGTCGCATCGCGATCGTCGGTGCCAGGGCTCCAGTGCGCTTGCGCTCGGCCAGCTTCGCCAATTCGCGACGCCGATCGGACTCGCTGGCGGCATCGACCTCGAGCAACCCGAGCACGCGGACCACCACGTCGGCGTCGACCTCAACCGGTTCTCGTCGCTCATTGCGGTAAAAGGTCGCCACGCCATGGGCCTGGGCCAGCTGGCGCAGGTCCTCGGGCACCGGCTTGGGTGTGGCCATCAGATCGTCCGCACGGACAACGCGGGATGGGTGGGTGACGGCTGGAGATTGCGAGCAGGGCAAGTACTCAGATAGCAAAGAGGCGGGCGCACTTTCGGAACGTACCCATCCGCGGCCGACTTACACGGGCCGCCCGCGTCGTGAGTAACCGAAAGCGGCGCGCGATTCGCCGGAGTGAAAACGACTCGGCCACATGCGGAGCCGATGCGCCAGGACCGAGGGCCCCGTTCAGATGCGCAGCACCGGACCCAGCGCCGACAGCGGGATGTGCGCCTGGACGGTGCCCCCGTCCATGTACCACTGCGGCAGGCCGGGGGAGAAGTTGATCGGCTCGTCGTGGCCGACCGGATAGTCGGGCATGTAGATGATCAACTCGTCGGGCGTCAGCGCCCACGCCTTGTACGCGCCCGAGTAGACCTTGTCGGGGGTCCAACGGTCGAGGATGAACGGGTAGGTGCCCGGATCATGCGGTGGCGGAGCCTTATTGAGTGCGGTATCGATGAACGGCGCAGCCAGCGGCGGAATCGCGGTCAGCGGGTTCGACGTGGTCAGATCGGCGAGCTGCACCCGTCGGCCCGCTGCCATGTCGAAGGTGAATGTCCGATAGGCGTTGTTGGGTTTGGGCCCGTCGGCGTGATAGTCCTCGTGGAACACCGCGCTGAGCAGGTTGCCGTGCCGGAAGACCTCGAAATTCTCCTCGCCGTAGCTGTCGGCGGCCATGCTGGCGTTTGCGGTCTTCCAGTTGCTGACCAGGGTATGCAGGTAGTCACGGATCGCCGGGCCGGTGGTCGGGTTGTCGACCAGGTCGTCTGGCACGGCGACCTTGATGTCGCGAACGGCGTTGCGTTCCGAGGTCACCGCGGTGTGGCAGTACTGGCCGTCCCAGTTGCCGCCGAGCTCACCGCAGAACGACGGCGCGGACGCGTGCGTGGTGGCCGCGCCGGGAATCGTTGCGGCCGTAACCAATACAAACGCCGCCGCCAGTCTCTTGAGCATGGGTTGCTCCGCTCGACTCAGAGGAGTTGGACTTTGCTTGCCCGCCAGCGACCGTCGACCTTCTCCATGGTCATCTTGATCCTGCTGCGGTCGATGCGCGGGTCGGGCGCGGCGGTGTTGGTGACGGTCTGGTCGATGAACAGCAACACGACGACCTTGTCGGTCGTTTCGGACTGGATGGCCGAGTCCACCACCACGCCGTGCGCGGTCGCCTTGTTGTCGATCAGCAGTTGCCGAAGCTTGACGCTGGATTGGGTGTACATGTCCTTGAATTCGCCGGTCGCGCCGTCGAGCACCTGCTTGAAGTTGTCGTCCACCTTGTTCGAATCGATGCTCGTCAGCACCTGCGCATAGGCGATGGCCGCCTGTTGGGCCTGTTCGCCCGCCACCTTCAGCTGATGGTCCTGCCACTGCCGCCACCCGAGGAACCCCGAAACGCCAAGCGCGGCAACGAGTAACACCGGCAGCACGCTGCGGCGCAGATACCGCCGCCAGGGCCGCTGGGCGCGCTCGGTGTCGGGACGCTTGCGTTTGAGCAGCGGGCCACCTTCGTCCTCATCCTCGTCCTCGGACTCGGCCTGCCCGTCGGCCTCGTCGGTGGACTCCTCGGCGCGCGCCTCGTCGGTGTCTTCGCCTGCGGCTGACCCTGTTTCGGCGCCCGTTTCCGCTTCGACTTCCGTGTCCGTGTCGGCGTCGACTTTCGGGTTCTTCTTGGTGGTCACGACCACGATCATCTCCTAAAGGTCGGCTGGGATGGGCCAGGGCTCAGTGCGGCGGTTCGATCGGCAGCTGCGGACCGCCGTAAGGGGTGGGAATGGTGTAGCGGCCCCGCGGGGTCGGATCGGTTCGCTGGCCCAGGTTCGCGCCCGGCGGCGGGCCGGCGGTGTCGTCGCCGCCCGGACGTGGCGCGTTCTTGGCCCCGCGGATCGAGACCGCCGGGTCGTCGTCGCGGCAGTAGGTGTACATGAACGGCTCGTAATAGTCGGCGGCCGAGGAGGCGTGCGCCGGTGTCCCGTAGTCGCAGACGTAGCGGGGATACAGGTCGGCGGTCGCCCAGACGCCGCCGTCGTGAAAGGCGCTCGTCACCGCGTCCAATACCGACCCGCGGTAGTCGGGGAACAGTGCGTTGAGCGCCGGGACCCGCAGATAGAACAGCTGTGACATGGTGGCCATGCTGCCCAGCAACTGCACCATCGTGTCGGAGTTGTCGGCGAACAGATTGTCGACGGCCGACAGCGTGCGCGGCGTCTGCTGCGTCAACCGGCGGTAACCGGCCTGCATTCTGGCCACGCCGGTCAGCGTCTGGTTGAGTTCGGTTGCGGCGGAGCCCAATCCGGTGTTTTTGTCGCTCGCCAGGGTGAGCACCACCCGGCTGGTCTTGATAATGCTGGTGGTCTGGGGCAGCACCGAATCGAGCGTCGACAGCAAGAACGTGCCGCCGTCCACGATGGCGGTCAGCTTGGCCGGGCCCTGTCTGCTCAGGCTCAACTCCTTCTTGATCAACTCGATCTTGTGCGGGTCGACCTGGGCCAGCAGCCCATCGGCGTCACCGAGCAACTGGGCCAAGCTGACCGGGACGGCTGTGTGGTCCACGGCGATCAGGCTGCCGTCGTGCAGATACGGCCCGGCGTCGGAGGCTGCCTCGAAGTTGATGTACTGCTCACCGGCCGGCGAGAGCGCCGACACGTGCACGACGCTGTTCGCCGGGATCCGCACCTGCGAAGTGATGCTGGCGACGGCGTTCACGCCGTCGTCGGTGATCTGCAGCGATTCGATGCGGCCGACGCGAACACCGCGCAGCGCGACGTCCTGGTTGGGGAGCAGGCCGCCGGATTCCGCCAGCTGCACGGTGACCCGGTAGGACGAGGCGAAGGGCTTCACTCGCAACGCGCCGACGAGCAGATAGGCGGTCGCCACGACCAGGATGAGCACCAGGCCGGCCACCGACAACCAGACCTGCTGCCGGTGCGCGGTGCGCACCGCGCGCACAACGAGATTGGCGACGTCGGCGACGGCGCGGATCACGGTTGCGGCCCCGGCGGTGCGGGCGGGGGCCCGGGTGCGACGTCGATCTGTCCCGGGATGTTGGGATCCGGAATCACCGGAACCTGAGGCGAATTGGGTCCCCGGCCGACCACACGTTCCTGCAGTCGCCACAGGGTGTATTTGAGGGTGCCGACGAGCAGGTTCACGTTGTAGTGGTGCGGCCCGTGCAGCCCGATGTCGCCGGGGAATCCGATGTCGGGCAGCGATCCGAGCATGATCTTGTCCACGCCGACGTTCACCGAAATCGAGTTCCCCGCAGTGGATTTGACCAGCGCGGGAATCAGCCGGTTTATCGACAGCCAGCTGGTGTCGGGGCTGACCGCAACGTCGTTGGCGGCCCCGGCGATCGTGTTCAGGTCGCGGATCATGCTGCGGCCGCTGGTGTCGGTCCCGCCGATCGACGGGAACCTGGCCAGCAACCGGGAGGTGTCGCCGACCTGCACGGCCAGGTTGGACAGTTGACTGGTGTTGTCGGCCAGGGCCGAGGTGGCGGGGCGGGCCGCCGACATCAGGTCGCTGATGGTCTGGTTCTTGGCGTCGAGTTGGTCGGCCAGGCGCGACAATTGGGTCAACGCGTGCGAGATCTGATCGGATCGGCCGTCCAGCGTCGCGAGTAGCTCGTTGGACTTGCGGATCATGTCTCCGAACGCCTGGCCCTGATCTCCGGTCGCCTTGCCGAACCCGTTGATGATGTTGGTGAAATTGCGCACCGCCCCGCCGTTCACCAGGATCGCCGCCGAGCTCAGCACCGACTCGACGGTCGCGGCGGCCGCGGTCGAGTCCAGGCCGATGGTGTCCCCGTCGCGCAGCAGCGGCCCGTCGGCATCGCCCGGTGGCTTCAGCGCGACGAAGACGTCACCCAGCGGTGTCGCGGTGCGCAATTCGGCGGTGCTGCCCCGCGGCAGCTGCACGCCATCCCGGATGCGCAGCCGCGTGACCGCCGTGTAATTGCGGGCGACCATCGATTCGAGCTGCCCGACGTCGGCGCCGGCGAGCTTGACCTTGGCGTTCATCGGCAGGTTCAGCGCGTTGGAGAACACCGCGTTGAGCGAATAACCGCCGGACCCCAGGCCCGGGGCCGGAAGGGGCAGGCTGGCAAGGCCGTTCGTGGCGCATCCCGCGGTGACCATCGCCGCGGCCACCGCCGTGAGCATGCCCCACACGCCCGCGCCCGTCATTTCTGCCCCATGGCGGCCATGCCGTCGAGCACGTAGGTCAACCCGAAATCGGGGCCGAAGTCCTGGATGGTCCCGGTGCTGCAGCCCAGTTGTCGAAGCCCCATCAGGTTGCAGATCTCTTTGGTGTACTGGCTGTCGAACAGCAATCGGTCCGTCAGGAAGCGGGCCCGCACGCTGCCGTTCGCCCGGTCGATCATGTTGTAGGCGTTGTCGGCCACCAGGGGGGCCAGATCCAGCAGCTCGGCCAGGTCACGCCGCTGGTCGGTCACCGTCTTCAGCGTGCCGTTGCCGTGCAGGACGGCCTGTTTGACGTTGTCGCGGTTGGCGTCGAGCAGGTCACCGGCCCGCTGGATCAGTTGGTCGAGCTTGCGCCCGGTGTTGCCGCTGCCGAGGTCCTCGTCGGCCATGATCTGACTGACCTGGTGGATGGTGGAGGCGAATTCGCGCAGTTTCGTGTCGTTGGCGGCGACGGCGTCGAACAGCGTGCTGATGTTTTTGACGATCGTGGTGATCTGCTCGCGGGTCGCCGCGCCGCCGTCGCTGGACAGCCGCAGCGCCTTGGACAGCTCGCCCAGCGCCGCCTTGATCTTCTCGCCGTTGCCGTTGACCACCTCGGTGCCGCCGCCGAGCACGTCGGCGATCGGGCCGCCGCCTCGCCCGTCACCCTCGAGCGACTTGGTCACCTTGTCCAAAACATTGAGGACACTGCTGAATTCGACGGGGGTCTTGGTCCTGGGCAGCCCGATGGTGTCGTGATTCTGCAGGGTCGGTCCGCCGTGGTAGGGGGGCGTCAGCTCGATCTGCCGGTCGGTGAGGATGGACGTCGACACCGTGACGGCCTGCGCGGTGGCGGGCACCTTGACGTGGCGGTCGACGGTGAACTGGACCTCGACGTAACCCCCCTTGGGGTTGATCTTGGTGATCTTGCCCACCGGCATGCCCAGCACCGCAACCTCGTTGCCCTCGTAGAGGCCTGAGGCGCTGTCGAATTGGGCCGTCACGGTGATCGTGTCGTCGTCCGAACTCAGGTACCACCAGCCGGCGCCGACCGCCGCGGCGAGGACCGCGACCGCGGCGACGATGGCCAGCGCCTTGGCGCCGAGCCCGTTCACTTGCAGTCCTTGAAGTACTGGATCATGCCGAACTGCTTGGCACGCCCACTGATTGCGCACATCCACGAGTCGATCAACGGGACATTGGGGGCGTTGAAGTTGATCGCGTTGCCGTCACCGGTCAGGTTGGCCGCCTCGCGGAAGAAGATCGGGCTGGTTTGTAGCATGCTGTGCAGCAGGTCGTCGTGCGCCGACATCAAGTTGGTGAAGTCGCGCATGTCCCTGATCAACGCGTCCAGGCCCGAGCGGTCGTTGACCACGACCTGGCTCATGGTGTCGACCAGGCTCGACAGGGATTGCATCATCGCGTGGAAAACGGCGCGCCGCGCGACGAATTGGCCCAGCAGGTCCTGGCCCTGGTCGACGAGGGCGCCGATGCCGGCCTGCTGGCGGCGCAGCGTGTTGGTGACCTGCTCGGTGCTGCGCAGCAGCTGCCCCAACTGGTCACGTCGCACCGCGATGATCGACGACAAGGTGTTGATGTTCGTGATCGCCTGCGGCACAACGGCGGGCAGGCCCTCGAGCTGCTTGCCGAGCACCGCCAGCGATTGGGCGAACCTGTCGGAGTCGACCTGCTCGAAGGTGGTCGTGGCGTCCTGCAGCGCGGCCTGCAGGTCGTAGGGCACCTCGGTGTGCCCCAGGTCGAAGGTCTCGTTGGGCAGGCGGGCGGGCCCCTTGGGTTCCAGCGCGAGATAGCGCGAGCCCAGGATGGTGGTGACCCGGATCTGTGCACGAGAATCCTTGCCCAGCTTGATGTCGTCGCGGACCTTCAACCCCGCCTCGACATGGTCGCCGACGAGTTTCATGCTCGTGACGTTGCCCACCGGGATACCCGCGACCACGATCGGGTTGCCGGCCCGCAGCGAGGCCGCTTGCAGGAACTCGGCGGTGTAATGGCGATAGCCGGCGCCGATCGCGTGCACCGCCAGCATGACTGAAATCACCACCGCGACCACCGCGACGGCGATGAACCCGAGCCAGGTCTTGTTGTAGCTTTCCAGCGGGCGCTTCGTCAGCCCCGACAACCGCCGCCGTACCGATGCCTCAGCCATCGACCGTGCTCCTGCAGCGTGGGGTGTGCCAGGCCCGGTTGCCCGGCGTGGCCGCGTTGATGATGATCGGCACGACATCGTTGAGCCCGGGGAAGAAACCCATGAAGTTCACGTCGCACACGTAGGCATTGCCGTAGGCGCCCTGATTGCCCACGCGGGTAAGGCCTTTCAGCAGCAGCGGAATGTTGTCACCGAAGAACGCCACCTGCGGTTCGACGTCCATGATGTGTTTGGTGACGCCGGGCTGGCGATCGATGAATTCGCGCAGCGCCGGGTAGACGTCGGTCGCCGAGGCCGACAGCCGGTCGGTCACCCGGGCCAGCGAACCGACCGAAGCGACCAGGTCCGGGCGCCGCCGGTCTAGGTCGCCGACGACGCTGCGGGCCGCCGTGATGACCCCGTCGAGATCGTCGTTCTGTTGAGCGAGGTTGCCGACCACCTTGTTGAGGTTGGTGATCACGCTGCCCAGGGCCTGGTCGCGGCCCGCGAAAGTCTGTGTCAGCGTGGAGGTCTGGCCGACCAGCGTGGTGAGCGACGACGTGTCGCCCTGCAGCGAGGCGATGATGCCCTTGGTGAGGTTGTCGGCGTCATGGGGGTTCAGCAGGCTGAACAACGGCTCGTAGCCGTTGAGCAGCGTGGTCACGTCGAAAGAGGGCTCGGTGCGCTCCAACGGGATGGTGCTGCCCGGCGCCAGCAGCTGCGGACTGCCTTCCTTGCCCAGGGACAGCCCGAGGTAACGCTGCCCGACGATGTTCTGGTAGGTCACCGACGCCAGGGTGTTTCCGAACAACCGCTGGTCGGACTGCACCACGAACGAGACCTTCGCCAGAGTCCCGTCCAGTTCCACCTTTTCGACCCGGCCCACGCGCACCCCGGCCATCCGGACGTCGTCGCCCTCGCGTAGTCCGTACACGTCACTGAACACCGCCGTATACCTGGCGGTGTCGCCGGCGACGTCACGCCGCAGGCTCACATACACCAGCCAGGTCAGCGTCAGCGAGACGATCATGAACAGGGTCAGTGCGATGAGCGGGCCGCGAAACCTCATTTGGCCTCCCCAAGCGGATGAGCGAGTGAGACCGTGGTCCCGCGAGCGACGGGTCCCAGCAGTAGTTCGGTGGCCTCGGTCGCGGGGGCGCCGGTGATCACGCCGAGCATGGTGCGTTCGTATTGACTCCCAACGGGTCCCACGTTGCCGCCGAACGAGGCCCGGTACGCGGCCTGCGGGATCCACGGCGCCTTCGGTGCCACCGGCGCGACCCACGGTTCGTGTGGTTGCGGCGTCGCGGGCGCCCCGGGTGAGGGGTTGTCGGGGTTCGCACTGCCCGGCACCGGCGGCGACGGCGTAATGCCCGGAGCGAGTGGCGGATTGGGGTCGACCAGGTTTGGTGGTCCGTTCACCAGCGGCGGGCCCACCGCGACCAGGTTCCCGTCCGGGCCGATCACCGTGCCGGGCGGTGGGGCCAGGTCCTTGGGCGGATGGTAGTTCTGCGGCAACAGCACGTCGGGCAGATCGGGGCGCACCGGAATCAGCGGTGCGGTGAAGCAACTGGGCCCTTTGAGCTCGCCGTAATGCGGACAGTCGGCACGGGTGTAGGTGGAACTGGGCGTGAACGTCAGCATCGCGCGCATGTTGCCCAGGTTGGTCCGCGGGTTCCAGACCTGTTCCATGAACTGGTTGGCCAGGTTGTCCAGTTTGGTGACGGCGGGCACGAAGTTGTTCGACTTCTGCGCCAAGACGCCGAGCACCGGCGTGAAATCGCTTGTGATCCTGATGAGTTGGTCGATGTGGTTGTCGAACGATTGGCGAGTGGTGCTGACCGTGTAGTCGGCGCCGGAGAGCAGCGAGGCCAACTGCCCGCGCGTCTCGGCGAAGGTTCGCATCGGCTCGACGGCCTGATGCAACGCATCGAGAAGATCGGGCGCCGTCTGGGCGAGCCCCGTGGTGGCATCCAGCAGCGCCGACACCGTCGAGGGGCCGGCGTCGGTGCTGACGATCGAATTGAGTTGATCGAGAAGGCGATTCAGTTGGGCACCGGCGGTCAGCAGGCTGACGCGGCGGTGATCGGTCGCCGCGCCCAGCGCGGCCAGGATCCCCACCGACCTGTCGTCACGGCCACGACCCGCGGCGGCGAGCACGTCACGCAGCTTGCTCACGGTCGTCTGGAAAAGAACCGTCGGCAGCCGCTTGTCCTCCGAGATGTGCGCGCCGTCGCGGATTTTCCCACCGCGGCCCTCCTGGTTTGGGGACCCCACCAGTTGGACCGACGACACGGCGAAGACGTTGCTCGGCACCACGCGTGCGGTCACGTTGGCCGGAATCGACTTGGCGTATTCCCCTTTGAGGTCGATGTGGACGTAGTTGGGCTTGCCGTGCGCCGCCGGGACGACGCCATTGACCATCCCGACCAGGACGCCGCGGTATTTGACGTCGGACTTCTGGGGAAGGCCATCGCCGACGTTGATCAGATCGGCGACCACCCGCACGTAGTCGTTGAGCCTGCCGGTGGATTTCACCAACATCGCGGTGGTGACCAGGGCGCTGACCACCACGACCGCGATCCCGATGCCGAACAGCTGCCGATCGGAGGGGCCGCGGCCGTCCAGCTCAAAGGAATTGGGCACGTTTCACCGACCTACCCGCCGAACCTGGCGCCGGAGTCGACGCCCCACAGCGCCATGGTGAGCAGCATGTTCACGATGATCACCACGGTGATGCTGGCCCGCATGCCGTGTCCGGCGGCGACCCCGACGCCCTCGGGCCCGCCGCTCGCGTAATAGCCGTAATAGCACTGGATCGTGGACGCGATCCAGACGAAGATCACCGCCTTGAACAAGGAGTAGACGATGTCCTGGCCGGCCAGCATCAGCGTGAAGTAGTGCAGGTAGGAACCGGTCGAGGCGCCGCTGCCCAGGCCCACCACGATCTGGGTGCTCAGGTATCCGATCGCCAGGCACGCGGCGTACAGCGGGACGATCGCCACCACCGACGCGATCAGCCGGGTGGTCACCAGGTAGGGAATCGGGCGGATGGCGATCGATTCCATCGCGTCGATCTCTTCGGCGATCCGCATGGATCCCAGCTGGGCGGTGAAGCGGCAGCCGCCCTGCATGGCAAAGGCGAGCGACGCCATCAGGGGAGCCAGCTCACGGGTGTTGACCAACGACGAGACGAACCCGGTGGCCGGCCCCAGACCGAGCAGATCCAGGAAGTTGTACCCCTCGATGCCGACCAGCGCGCCGACCGTCATGCCGAGCACCACGGCCACCCCGGCCGTGCCACCACCCACCACGATCGAGCCGTTGCCCCAGGTGATGTTCGACAGCAGCCGCAGGAATTCGGCGCTGTACTGGCGCAGGGCGAGCGGCACCGCGACCGCGGCCCGGACGAAGAAGACCAGGAGGTGGCCGAGCCGGATGACCGGCACTTTGCCGCGGCGGTAGAGCCGAACGAGGGGGACCGAAATCGGTGCGAACGGTTGATAAGCGGAGGCCGTCATGTCACAGCCCCGTCCGCGGCGACAACATGATGTAGAGCTGGCTGATCGCAACGTTGACGATCATCAGCAGCAGAATCGCCTCCACCACAGCGGCATTCACCGAATTCGCCACGCCGGTCGGCCCGCCCTTGGTGGACAGGCCCTTCTGGCTGGACACGATCGCCACGATGGCGCCGAACACGATGGCCTTGATCAGCGCCAGGATCATGTCGCCGGTCGTGGCGAACGACGCGAACGTCGACACGAAGCTGCCCGGCGCCCCGTTCTGGAAGTACACGTTGAACATGTAGCTCGCGAAGAACCCGGCGAAGCACACTACGCCGGTGAGGGCCACGCCGATCATCACCGCCGCGGCGAAACGGGGCACCACCAGGCGGCGGATCACCGAGACGCCCATCACCTCCATCGCGTCGGTCTCTTCGCGCATCGTTCGCGAACCGAGGTCCGCCGTGATGGCCGAGCCGACCGCCGAGGCCATCAGCACCGCGGCCACCAGCGACGCCCCCTGCCGGATGACCGCCAGCCCGCTGGCCGCCCCGGCCAGCGACGTGGCACCCACCTGGCCGGCCAGCAAGGCGAACTGGATGGACAACGTGACGCTGATCGGCAGGGACACCAGGATCGTCGGCAACACGGCGGTGCCGGCCATGAATGCGCCCTGCCGGACGAACTCGTGCCACTGGAACCGCCCGGTCACCAGGTCGTAGAAGAAATATTGGGCGGTTCGCACACCCAGCACGAACTGTTCACCTACCGTCGTCAGCGAGGCGACCGGGTGGCGTTTGACATACCCCACGGACCAGTTCCGGATAGCGGTGACGCCATCGAACTCGGTCGTCGTCATAGCGGCGTGACCCGCGGACCGCCTAGCAAACCCATGGCGCAAGTCATCGCGTACCAGCTACCGCTGTCATCGGCCCTCTTCCCGCCCCTAAGTCCTGAGTGCCGAGCGGAGAACGTCGGGCAACGGTTGAACGCTATTCTTATTAAAATAGTGTCAACACGCCCCAGATCTCCGCAGCTCATTGGTGTGTGCTGCATCACACTAGCCTACTTGATAGGGACTTTCAATAGTGTAGAGTCACTCATCTGAGTTCGTCGGTAAACGGCGCCGTGGGGTTCTAATGTCGGATTGACGAAGGTGATGGCATGCCCTCAGCAAACATATCGTTGCGTGACCGACGCCGTGCTGAACTGCTGTCCCAGATCCAGCAGACCGCCCACCGGCTGTTCGCCGAGCGCGGCTTCGAGGCGGTGACGACCGAGGACATCGCCGCGGCCGCCGGAATCTCCATCAGCACGTATTTCCGGTACGCGCCCACCAAGGAGGGCCTGCTGGTCGATCCCGTCCGGGAGGCCGCCGCAGAGATCGTGGGTTCCTACAGCACCAGGCCGCCCCATGAGTCACCGGTCGAAGCGTTGATTCAGCTGTTCGTCACGCACGCCAAAGATGTCAGCGAGGTCGACGACCTCGATACCTGGCGACTGGCCGTCGCGACCGCGCCCCATCTGCTGAGCAAGTCCGTCTTGGTCAGCGCAACCGATCACGGCAGGCTGATCGAACAGGTTGCCTGCCGGATGGGGGTCGATTCGGCGTCCGACATCCGACCCGCGTTGTTGGTCCACACCAGTTTGGCCACAGTGAAATTCGTCCTCGACGGCTGGTTGACCTCGAACGTCGCCGAAGGCCCGGCGTTCCACGTGCAGCTGGAGGAAGCGCTGCGCCTCACCCTCGCCGGATTCGACTGACGAACCCGCGAGGACGCCGCCGGGGCTAAACCGCCGTGACTTTGCTCGCGGTGGCGTGAAACAATCGCTGGCCGTGAAGACCTTCGAGGATCTGTTCGCCGAGTTGGGCGAGCGCGCCCGCACCCGGCCGGCCGGCAGCGCGACGGTCGCAGCGCTCGACGGCGGCGTGCACGGCCTGGGCAAGAAGATCCTCGAGGAAGCCGGCGAGGTGTGGCTGGCCGCCGAACACGAATCCGACGACGCGCTGGCCGGGGAGATCAGCCAGTTGCTCTACTGGACGCAGGTGTTGATGGTGGCGCGTGGCCTGACCCTCGACGACGTGTATCGGAAGCTATGACCATGCTGCGGCTTGCGGTGCCCAACAAGGGCACGCTCAGCGACCCGGCCTGCGAGATCCTTACGGAGGCCGGTTACCGGCGTCGCACCGATCCCAAAGACCTGACCGTCATCGACCCGGCGAACCAGGTCGAGTTCTTCTTCCTGCGGCCCAAAGACATTGCCATCTACGTGGGTTCGGGGGAGCTGGATTTGGGCATCACCGGCCGGGACCTGGTGGGCGATTCCGACGCACCGGTGCGCGAGCGTCTGGCGCTGGGCTTCGGCTCGTCCAGCTTTCGCTACGCCGCACCGGCCGGGCGCGACTGGAAGATCGCCGACCTGGCCGGCAAACGGATCGCCACCGCCTACCCCAATCTGGTCCGAAAAGACTTGGCGGGGCGTGGTATTGAGGCGACCGTCATCAGGCTCGACGGCGCGGTGGAGATCTCGGTGCAGCTCGGCGTGGCCGACGCCATCGCCGACGTGGTGGGCTCCGGGCGCACCCTGAGCCTGCACAACCTCGTCGCCTTCGGCGACCCGCTGTGCGATTCGGAAGCGGTGCTGATCGAAAGCGACTCGAACAGCAACGCGGGGACGCAGGCGGCGCGCGATCAGCTGGTGGCGCGGGTCCAGGGCGTGGTGTTCGGCCAGCAGTATCTGATGCTCGATTACGACTGCCCCCGTTCGGTGCTGGACAAGGCCACGGCGATCACGCCGGGGCTGGAGTCGCCCACCATCGCGCCCCTGGCCGATCCGGACTGGGTTGCCATCCGCGCGCTGGTGCCGCGTCGGGGTGTCAACGAAATCATGGACGAGCTGTCCGCCATCGGCGCGAAGGCGATCCTGGCATCCGACATCAGGTTTTGCCGGTTCTGATTCGCACGCGGTGTAAGACCCGCGGCTGTGTTAGCGTCCGCCTCGGGGGACTGCCCGGGTTGGCGAATGGGCCGTCCCTGCATCCGTCGCCGGCTGTTCGTCTCCCAGGAGGGTTTCCGTGACACACGCGCTGCTCGTCTTGTTGGCTTTACTGATTGGCGTCGTGGCCGGGCTGCGGTCGCTGACGGCGCCCGCCGTCGTGGCCTGGGCCGCCTACATCGGCTGGATCGACCTGCACGGCACCTGGGCGAGTTGGCTGACCAACATCATTGCGGTGATCATCTTCACCGTCCTGGCGATCGGCGAACTGATCAATGACAAGCTGCCCAAGACGCCGGCGCGCACCGCGGCACCGATCTTCGCGGCCCGGATCGTCACCGGTGGGCTCGCGGGCGCCGCGCTGGGCGCTTGGCCGCACTGGACGTTCACCGCGCTGGGCGCCGGTGTCATCGGTGCGGTGCTCGGTACCCTCGGCGGCTACCAGGCGCGCAAGCGACTGGTGGCGGCGACGGGTGGCAGGGACCTGCCCATCGCGCTGCTCGAGGACGCCGTCGCGATCGTGGGCGGGTTCGCCATCGCGGCGGCGACGGGCCACCTGCTGACCGAATACCTGCTGACGGCGGTTAAGTGACAGCGCATTTCGATGCGATCATCGTCGGGGCCGGGCAGGCCGGCCCGCCGTTGGCCGGCCGGCTGACCGCTGCGGGACAGCGCGTCGCTTTGATCGAGCGCAAGCTGATCGGCGGCACCTGCGTCAACACCGGGTGCATCCCGACCAAGACGCTGGTGGCCTCCGCGCACGCCGCCCATCTGGCGCGTCGCGGCGCGGAATACGGCGTCGCGACCGGGCCGGTCAGCGTGGACATGGCGAAGGTCAAGGCCCGTAAAGACGAGATCATGCTGGGCGACCGCAAGGGCGTCGAGGATTGGCTCGAGGGCATGAAGGGCTGCACCGTTTTTCGCGGGCACGCGGTCTTTCGGGATCCGCACACGCTGCGGGTCGGTGACGATGAGCTGAGCGCCGACCGTATCTTCCTCAACGTCGGCGGGCGTGCGGTGGTGCCCGACATCCCGGGCCTGTCCGACGTCGACTTCCTCACCAACGTGTCGATCCTCGAACTCGACACGGTGCCAACGCATCTCGCCATCGTCGGCGGCAGCTACATCGCGCTCGAGTTCGCGCAGATGTACCGCCGGTTCGGGGCCCGGGTGACCGTCGTCGAACGGGGCGCGCGGCTGGCGTCGCGCGAGGACGAGGACGTCTCGGCCACCATCGAAGAAATCCTGCGCGCCGAGGGCATCGACGTCATCGTCGGGGCGGACGATATGCGAATAGCCAAGAACGGCAACGGGTTCGAGCTGACCCCTGGTGAGGGCGCCGCGCCCGTTGAGGGAAGTCACCTGCTGCTGGCGGTGGGCCGGCGACCCAATACCGACGACCTGGGCCTGGACGCGGCCGGGGTGCAGACCGATGCCCGCGGCTACATCGTGGTCGACGATCAGCTCAAGACCAGCGTCGAACACATCTGGGCGATGGGCGACTGCAACGGCAAGGGCGCATTCACCCACACCTCCTACAACGATTTCGAGATCGTCGCCGCCAACCTGCTGGACGAGGACCCGCGCCGGGTGAGTGACCGCATCACCACCTACGCGCTCTACATCGATCCGCCGTTGGGGCGCGCCGGCATGACCGTCGATCAGGTCCGCTCGTCGGGACGCCAGGCGCTGGTCGGCAAGCGGCCGATGACCCGGGTCGGCCGGGCGGTGGAAAAGGGTGAGACACAAGGCTTCATGAAAGTCGTGGTGGACGCCGACACCCAGGAGATCCTGGGTGCCGCCATCCTCGGGGTCGGCGGTGACGAGGCCATCCACGCCATCCTGGACGTGATGTCGGCCAAGGCGCCCTACACCACGCTGTCGCGCACCATGCACATCCATCCCACCGTCAGCGAGCTGATTCCCACGATGCTGCAGGAGCTCTCGCCGCTGGACGGCCAGGCTTAGGCGGCCGGTTCAGTGGGATGTGAATCGTTCTGCACAACAAGGGTTTCCGGCCAGCCCGGGTAGGGCGGCGGGGTGCCGCCGAAGAGCGGGCAGTGCTGTTGGTGGGGACACCAGTCGCACAGCCGCGACTGGGTGGGCCGGAAATCGCCGGAGTGCCCGGCGGACTGGATCGCCCGCCAGATCGCCATCAACGTCTTCTCGAAGCGCAGCAGCTCATCGTGATCCGGCGTGTAGTCCAGCACCTGTCCGTCGGCTAGATAGATCAGCCGCAACCGGGTGGGCTGCACACCGCGCGAACGCAACAGCGCCACCGCGTAGAACTTCATCTGGAACATGGCCTTGAATTCGGCCAGGGCCCGGGCGGCCGGTGGCGCCTTGCCGGTCTTGTAGTCGACCACCCGCAGTTCGCCGGTGGCGGCGACGTCGATCCGGTCGATGAAGCCACGCAGCAGGGTGCCGTCGGCGAGTTCCACCTCGACGCGCTGCTCGCAGCATTCCGGGTTGAAGCGAGTGGGATCCTCGAGCCGGTAGTAACCGGCGAGCAGCGCCTGCGCCTCGGCCAGTAACTGGGCGCGCTGCCCGGGATCCACGTCGGCGGCCAGCTCGGGCGTCGCCCCGATGACCTGGTCCCAGGCGGGCTCCACCAACGCCATGGCGGTGTCGGGGCCACGCTGTTCGGCGGGCAGGCCGTACAGCTGCTGCAGGGCGGCATGGACCAGCGAGCCGCGCAACTGCGCCGGCGACGGGGCCTCGGGCAGCCGGTCGATGGCCCGGAACCGGTACAGCAGTGGGCACTGCTTGAAGTCCGCGGCCCGCGACGGCGACAGGGCCGGGCGGTACACCTGGCCCGCCGGGCGCATCTCCGGCTGGGGCGCCTCAGACAGGGGCGCCTCGGGCTGGACGATCATGTCGGCAGCCTAGGACCGGGCGCCGACAACCCCCAAGCACCTGCGGCGGCGAGTCGGCTGGCACGCTAGACCGCGTGTCCGTATCCGGCCCGTTCACCGAGGGCGAGCGTGTCCAGCTCACCGATGCCAAGGGTCGGCACTACACCGTGGTGCTCACCGCGGGCGCCGAGTTCCACACCCATCGCGGGGCGATTCCGCACGACGCGCTGATCGGGCTCGAGCAGGGCAGCGTGATCAAGTCCAGCAACAACGCCGTGTACTTGGTGATGCGGCCCCTGCTGATCGACTACGTGATGTCGATGCCGCGCGGACCCCAGGTGATCTACCCGAAGGACGCCGCCCAGATCGTGCACGAGGGCGATATCTTCCCGGGCGCGCGGGTGCTGGAGGCCGGCGCCGGCTCCGGCGCGCTGACCTGCTCGCTGCTGCGCGCGGTCGGACCCGACGGCCGGGTGACCTCCTACGAGCTGCGCGCCGATCACGCCGAGCACGCCGAACGCAACGTGTCGGTGTTCCACGGCGGCCAGGCGCCCGACAACTGGCAGCTGATCATCGGCGACGTCTCCGACTCCGAGCTGCCGGACGGATCCTTCGACCGCGCCGTGCTCGACATGCTCGCGCCGTGGGAGGTGCTGGAGTCGGTCGCGCGGCTGCTGATTCCCGGCGGCGTGCTGATCATCTACGTGGCGACCGTCACCCAGCTGTCGCGCGCGGTCGAGGCCCTGCGGGAACAGCAGTGCTGGACCGAGCCGCGGTCGTGGGAGACGTTGCAGCGCGGCTGGAACGTCGTCGGTCTCGCGGTCCGGCCGCAGCACTCGATGCGTGGGCACACCGCCTTCCTGATCTTCACACGCCGGCTCGCGCCAGGCGTCGTCGCGCCCATGCCGTTGGGCCGCAAGCGTGAAGGCCGCGACGGCTAGCTAGCCGAGGTCCTCGCTGCGCACCAACGAGCGCCGCACCGACAGCAGCTCGAATTCGGGATGCGCGGCCACCAGCCGCTCGGCCGCGTCCAGGACGTCGACGGCATGACCGCGGTCCCCGGACACCGTGGCGACGCCGATGCCCGCTCGCCGGTACAAGTCATGCGAACCCACCTCGGCCGCCGACACGCTGAACTTGCGCTGCAACTCGGCGACCACGGGACGAATCACCGACCGCTTCTGTTTGAGGGACCGCACGTCGCCCAGCAGTACGTCGAACTCGAGCCAACCGATCCACATGCCGCGGGTCAACCCGGCGGGTTCTGCTCGGGGGGCGGCTCCGGGGCCGGTGCCGGGGGGGGCTCGGGTTCCGGGGCCGGGGGGGGGGCGGGTTCCGGCGCAGGCACCGGCGGCGGAGGCGGTGG
>NZ_LZKV01000153.1:0-15551 GCF_001672995.1 Mycobacterium sp. 1482292.6
ACTGATCGGCGAACAGCGGGCCCGCGCCGGTGACGTAGGCCTTGATTCCCGGCGGCGCGGGCACCGAGTCCACGATCTTGCGGACGGCCGCGGCGGACTCGTTCGCCAGCCCGCCGCCCATGTTGCCGGCGAGGTAAACCTGGACGTACGCGGCCTTTTGATCGTGGCTCTGGGAACCCGCCGCCGTCAGCGGATCACTCCAGAAATCCTGGACGTGCTGAACGTGCTTCTTGTCTTGCTCGACGCGCCTGACGATCTCGTCGTAGTAGCGGTGCGCTTCGGCCCCGAGTGGCTTGTCGCCCTCCAGCAGGATCATGGCCGAGTTGTCGGAGTTGAACTCTTTGAACGTCGATCCGACCTTCATCATCGACTGAAAGGACGCCGCGTCGGTGGGACTCATCGACACCGAGTGGGTTTTGGCGACGACCTCCAGCTGCGGGGCCACGGTGTTGGTGACGAACACGATGCCCAACCACACCAGGACGATCGGCAGCGCCAGCCGGTGGATCATCCGCGGCAGGAACGGCGGGATCAGCGGCTGGTCGACGCGCGGCGGAACCGCGGCTGGTTCGCTCATGCGGATTTGTCCAGGCAATAGACGAAGGCGTTCACGGTTTGGTTGGGATCTGAGCGATTCGGAGTCTTGATGACGTCACCACTCCCGTCGTGCTTGTTCACCACGAACTGGCAGGCGATCCAGCTGCCGTCTCCTTGCGCCACCAGGTTTGCCGGGATCCCGGGCTTCGTCGAACTCAATACTTTGCTCCAAGGCAAGGGCACGTTGAGGGCCTGCTGGGGGTGGGAGTTTTCGTCGAGATAGTTGATGGTTGCCGTGCTGCCCGGCGGACCCCAGACCTGGAGCGTGATCGTCTTGGCGTTGAACTCGTCGAGGACCTCGCCCGAGGTGCCGCCACCGAACGAACCGCGGTGAACGCCGAAGACGCCGTGCAGTCGGTATACGACGAATCCCGACAGCGCGACGACAGCCGCGATCGTGAGCACCAGCCAGAAACGCGCGAAGAACCCCTTTTTCCTAGGGCGCTGCGGAGCGGCCATTTCGCCCTCCCTATCGGCGGAGCCCTGCTTCTGCAGCGGCTCGGTCCTTGGCTCAGTCGTCGTCATGGACGCTCCAAGTCCTTCCCGTTCACCGGTTGTAGTTCGCCAAGCCACAGCCCCCCGGCCTCCTCTCTGCGTTCATTGCGATCCCGAGATGAGCCCGACGCACGTAGCCGTCAGCAGTCGGGTCAGCGCGGACGCGAAGTCCAGATTCCATTCGGGGGGAACCACTTCCGGCTCCTCGGCGTAGGCGTCGGTAAGCCGTTCCGGCGGGTTCGCGACCTGCCACAGCGTGGCCGCCAACGAGTACGCGGCCAGCAGGATGTCGAGCGACCCCGATCGCCCGAGTTCGGGCAGCGCGCTCTCGATGGAATCGGCGAGCGAGAGCGTGGCGGCGGTACTGATGCGCTTGACCTCGATGACCCGTTCGGCGTCCACCTCGTGTTCGAGGTGCAGGTGCAGGTTGGCCAGCAGGTCACAGAACAGCGGGTCGTCGGCCAGGGCGTCGGCCAGCGTCTCGGCGATGCGCGAGGGCGACTTCGCGCCGGGCTTGGCCAGTTTCTCGGACACGATGTTTGACCATCGCACCCAGCCCTCGGCGGACAGGTGCAGCAGAACTTCCTTGTGCGAGGTGAAGTAGCGACGCACCGCCGAATAGTGAATTCCGGCACGGCTGGCGACCGCGGTCAGGGTGACCGACGTGACGCCGGTTTCCATCGCCAGCGACCGTGCGGCTTCCACGAGGGCCTCCGCACGTTGGCGCTTCTTTTCCTCGGTGCGGGCGCGCTGGAATGTTAGTTGCGCCACCGGCCGAGCGTAACGCACGTTGTGTGATTTGCATAACGCACGTCATGTGATTTGCAACGCGTCACAGCCCGGGCGCCAAACAGGTAAAGGTGTAGCCATGCTCATCACCCGGCGTCCCTCGCGCGCCTGCGACTAGCCCGTGCAGACCATCGCCCTGATCGGGTTCCTCGGCGGCCTGATCACCGGTATCTCGCCGTGCATCCTGCCGGTGCTTCCCGTCGTGCTCCTGTCCGGCATGGACAGCGGGCGCGCCCGCGGCGTGAGTTCCGCGGCGCGCCCGTACCTGGTGATCGCCGGCCTGGTATGCAGCTTCAGCCTGGCCACGTTGATCGGTTCCGCACTGCTGACGGCGCTGCACCTGCCGCAGGACGCGATCCGCTGGGCCGCCTTGGTGGTGCTGGTGTTGATCGGCGTGGGGCTGATCTTCCCGCCCGTGCAGCACCTGCTCGAGCGCCCGTTCGCATACTTTCCGCAACGCCAAATCGGCTCTGGCGCAGACGGTTTCGGGCTGGGCCTGGCGCTGGGCGCCCTGTATGTACCGTGCGCGGGCCCGGTGCTGGCCGCCATTGTGGTGGCCGGCGGCACCTCGTCGATCGGCCCCGGTGCGCTGGTGCTGACGGCGACATTCGCCATCGGCAACGCGTTGCCGTTACTGGCCTTCGCACTGGCCGGGCGCCGCGTCGCCGAACGCGTGGCCGCGTTCCGCCGCCGGCAACGCGCGATTCAGGTCGCCGGCGGGGTAGCGATGATCGTGCTGGCCGTGGCGTTGGTGTTCAACCTGCCGGCGATGCTGCAGCGCGCCGTGCCCGACTACACGACGGCAATGCAGAACAGGTTGGGCGCCAACGACATCGAGCGCAGCCTGGGCCCCGCCCCCGCGCAGCGGTCAACTCAGGGCGGGCTGCAGCTGAGCCGGCCCGGCACCACCATCGACGGCGCGCTGAGCGACTGCTCCAACGGCTCCGCCGACCTACAGCAATGCGGACCGGCCCCCGCGCTCACCGGCGTCACCGGGTGGCTCAACACCCCGGACGGCAAACCGCTGGACCCCGCAGCGGTGCGCGGGAAGGTGATCCTGATCGACTTCTGGGCCTACTCGTGCATCAACTGCCAGCGCGCCATCCCGCATGTGATCGATTGGTACAACCGGTATCGCGACAACGGACTCCTCGTCATCGGGGTGCACACCCCCGAGTACGCCTTCGAGCGGGTGCCGGCCAATGTGGCCAGCGGCGCCGCCGACCTGCACATCACCTATCCCATCGCGCTGGACAACGACTACGCGACGTGGAACAACTTCGCAAACCTGTACTGGCCCGCCGAGTATCTGATCGACGCGAACGGGCAAGTGCGGCATACCCAATTCGGCGAGGGCGACTACGACGGCACCGAAAAGCTGATCCGCACGCTACTGGTCGACGCCCATCCCGGCGCCCGGTTGCCGGAACCGTCCCATTCCGCCGACATGACTCCGCAGACCAGGCTCACACCCGAGACCTACCTGGGTGTCAGTAAGTCCGGAAACTACGGCGGCACCGGGGATTACAAGCAGGGCGCCGCAACGCTGAGCTACCCGCCGAACCTGGCCGACGACAAGTTCGCCCTGCGCGGCCGGTGGACGCTGGACGACCAGGGGGCCACCGCCGACGGCGACGACTCGGCCGTCCGATTGAACTACACCGCCAAGGACGTCTACGCCGTCGTCGGTGGGACCGGCACCGTCACCGTGACCCGGGACGGCAAGACCACCACGACATCGATCGGCGGAGCGCCCACGTTGCACCGGATCGTCGCCGACGACGCCGCGCATCGCGATCAGCTGGACATGCAAGTCAGCAAGGGCCTGCAGGTGTTTTCGTTCACGTTCGGCTAACCTGCGCGCTCACGACTTCTTGGCGAGGCCGCCCAGCATGGCAACGATCACGCCGAGCGCGACCAGGGCGGCGCCGGCGAACAGCGTGACGTTGAGCCATTGGTGCATCCCGGCTTCGGCGTGCCCGACCATCACCTCTGCCACCACCCGGACGTTGCCGGTGGTGTGGTTGAGCGCGCCGTTGAGGTAACGGCCGGCGACGTCAATGCCGGCCCATCCGCCCGCGCCGACGAGCAGTGCCGAGACGCCCAGGCTGCTCAGCGCCTTGCCGCGGCGGCGTGCGGTGGCCAGCGTGAGCACCGCGCAGACACCGCACAGCGCCGCCGCACCGACGCTCACCCACGGGCCCCAGGTGGCCAGCGGACTCAGCCGCCCCTGCCGCATCGATTTTGGCACCGAAACAGTAAGTGGGACAGTTAGTTTCGCGGGGACCGTCACGTTGTGGCGGCTCAGCAGCGGCTGAATCGAGGGATCCTTGAGCATCGGCGCCACGTCGACCGCCCACTGGTTGCCGTTCTCGGCGGTCGCCGGGTCGCTGAACAGCCAGCCGTGCACCGAACGGTTCGCCTGGGCGAACAGCGGCGGGAATGCCGGGCCGGCGGTGAAGTCGCCAGCCGCCTGGCGCACCTCGGAAGTGTCGAGCGGATAGCGGCCCCCGCCATGCTCGACGGCGAGAGTCGTTGCCCGAGAGGTTAATTCGTCCGCCATGGCGGACTGCAGGCCCGGGTCGGTCGCCGCGCGCCGCGCCAGCGCGGCGTAGCCGTCGGCGTCAACGACGTGCAGCTGCGTCCACGCCGCGGGGATCGCGATTGCCAACGCGAGCGT
This sequence comes from Mycobacterium sp. 1482292.6, assembly GCF_001672995.1. NCBI lineage: Bacteria > Bacillati > Actinomycetota > Actinomycetes > Mycobacteriales > Mycobacteriaceae > Mycobacterium > Mycobacterium sp. 1482292.6. The sequence continues at coordinate 4,562 of NZ_LZKV01000153.1, forward strand.
GGTCATGAGCCACAACAGCACGGTCGCCGCGAATCGCACGCCTGCGAATCTACGCAATCCCCCGCACGTAGGCGGCCTGCCCCAGGTGCTGGGCGCAGTCGTCGATGATGCTCACCAACCGCGCGCTGGCCGTCACCGGCGGATCCCAGTTGGTGTCCACGACGCGGGCCAGCTCCTGCGCGCTCACGCCGGCGACGTACTCGAGGGTGAACTTGTGCACCGCGTGGTAGTAGCCGGAGAGCAGGTCCGCGGGCGCCTTCACCTTGGCCACGTCGTCGGGCCCGTGTCCGTAGCCGGTGTCGTTGCGCGGCAGGTCCAGTCCGAACCGGTCCACCCAGCCGTCGCGGAACCACACCTGCTCCACGCCGGCGACGTCGGCGAGCTGAAGGTCCTGAATGCGCGCGCTGTGCCACAACAGCCAAGCGATGCTGTTGGCGCGCGGGGCCGGCCGGTAGCCGGACACCTCGTCGGTCAGCCCCTCGGTGATCTCGTCGACGTGTTCGATCAGCCGGGTGAACGCGTCGCGCAGGAGCTCTTGCAAAACGGCGGCATCGTCGGTGCGGGCCATGTTCGCGACACTACGGGAGGATCCCGTGGAAGACCGCTTCGACGTTGTTGCCGTCGGGATCGCGCACGAAGGCCCCGAAGTATCCGGGGTGGTATTCCGGCCAGAGCCGCGGCGCGTGGAGCGGCTCGGCGCCCAACTCGACGGCCACCTCGTAGAAGGCGCGCACCGCGTGCTCGTCGGCCGCCTCGAAGGCGAGGTGGACTTCCCGATTGGGTCCGGCGAGCTCGCCCGAGATCCAGAACGTCGGCTTACCCGCCCGCCCGTACCCGATGGCCCGACCGACATCCAGCTGCCGGGAGAACCCCAGCGTGCCCAGCACCGCGTCGTAAAACCGCTGAGATTTGGCGTAGTCGGCGCAGTTGATTCCCACGTGATCGATCACGGGGATGATCCTGGCACGAGCCACCGCAACGGTCGTAGATTGTTTGGATGACTTACGACCTCATCATCCGCAACGGCACCATCGTCGACGGGCTGGGCGGTGAGCCGTACGTCGGCGACGTGGCGGTGCGCGACGGCGTCATCGCGGCCGTCGGCAACGTCAACGGCGAGGCCGCGGCGCGCGAGATCGACGCCACCGGCCTGCTGGTCACGCCCGGCTTCGTCGACCTGCACACCCACTACGACGGCCAGTCCATCTGGTCGGAACGCCTGACCCCGTCCTCCGCGCACGGCGTGACGACGGTGGTGATGGGCAACTGCGGGGTGGGCTTCGCGCCCTGCCGCCAAGAGGACCACGACGTGCTCGTCGACGTCATGGCCGGTGTGGAAGACATTCCCGGCGTCGTCATGACCGACGGCCTGCCGTGGACGTGGGAGACCTTCCCCGAATACCTGGACGCGCTCGAGTCGGGCAGGCGGGACATCGACGTGGCGGCGTATCTGCCGCACTCGCCGCTGCGGGTGTACGTGATGGGCCAGCGCGGGGCCGACCGCGAGCCGGCCACCGCAGACGACCTGGCCAAGATGCGGGAGCTGGCCAAGGAGGCGATCGAGGTCGGCGCGCTTGGCTTCGCGTCGTCGCGGTTGACCATCCACAAGACCGAAAGCGGTTCGCCCATACCGAGTTACGAGGCCGCCCGCGAGGAGATCGAGGAGATCGCCCGCGGTGTCGTGGACGGCGGCGGCGGGCTGCTGCAGTTCGTCCCGGACATCCCGTCGGGCGGCTATCAGCCGGTGTTGCAGACGGTGTTCGACGTCGCCGAGGACGTCGGGCTGCCGGTCACCTTCACCCTCGTCGTCGCCAACTCCGGCGACCCGTCCTGGCCGGACGCCATCACGATGATCGAGAAGGCGAATAGCGCCGCCGACGGCGGCGAGGTCCGAGTCACGGCGCAGCTGCTGCCCCGCCCGATCGGCTTGATCATCGGCCTGCAGCTGACGGCCAACCCGTTCGTGCTCTACCCCAGCTACCGCGAGATCGCGCACCTGCCGCTGGCCGAGCGGGTCGCCGAGATGCGCAAGCCCGAGGTCCGCGCCCGCATCCTGGCCGACAAGCCCGGCCAGGGGCACCCGATTCTGTACGTGGCACAGATGTGGGACTGGATCTTCCCGCTGGGCGACACCCCCGACTACGAGCCCGACCCGTCCACCAGCATCGGCGCCCGCGCCCGCGCCCGCGGCGTGGACCCGATGGAGGAGGCCTACGACCGGCTGCTCGACGACGACGGCCGGGCCATGCTGTTGGTCGCGACCAGCAACCTGCAGAACAACTCGCTGGACACGGTCGGCGAACTGCTGCACCGCGACGACGTGGTGCTTGGTCTCGGCGACGGCGGGGCGCACTACGGGATGATCTGTGACGCCAGCTACTCCACCTACTTCCTGACGCACTGGGCACGCGACCGCAAGGCCGGGCGGTTCACGGTGCCCGAGGCGGTTCGCGAGCTCACGTCGGTGCCGGCCCGCGTCGCCGGTCTGGGTGATCGCGGCCGAATCGCGGTGGGCTACAAGGCCGATCTCAACGTCATCGACCACGCCGCCCTGCGGCTGCACAAGCCGGTGATCAGCTACGACCTGCCCGCCGGGGGGCGGCGCCTGGACCAGACCGCCGAGGGGTATGTCGCCACGATCGTGGCCGGGGAAGTGATCGCCGAAAACGGCGTTCCCACCGATGCCCGCCCAGGCAGGTTGGTCCGTGGGCGCCAGCCCGTCCCCGTAGCCTCGCGATAACGCCACCAAAAGTGGCATATACCAGCTAAGTTGGGTTCCGTGACGAACCCGCATTTTGCGTGGTTGCCGCCAGAAGTCAACTCGGCACTAATTTTCTCCGGTCCAGGTCCCGGGCCGCTGCTTGCTGCCGCGGCGGCGTGGGACGGGCTGGCCGGGGAGTTGGCATCGTCGGCATCGTCATTTTCTTCGGTGACGTCAGATCTCGCCAGCGGGTCATGGCAGGGCGCGTCGTCGACGGCCATGATGTCGGTCGCCAGCCAATACGTGAGCTGGCTGTCCGCGGCGGCCGCGCAGGCCGAAGAGGTGTCACACCAGGCCTCGGCCATCGCGACGGCGTTCGAGGTGGCGCTGGCGGCCACCGTGCAGCCGGCCGTCGTCGCAGCCAACCGCGCCCTGGTGCGCGCGTTGGCGGCAAACAACCACCTGGGTCAGAACACCGCGGCCATCGCCGACATCGAGGCCGCCTACGAGCAGATGTGGGCTTCAGACGTCGCGGCGATGTTCGGTTACCACGCCGACGCGTCGGCGGCCGTGGCCAAGCTGCCACCCTGGAATCAGGTGTTGCAGAACCTCGGCTTCTCCAACACCAGCACCGCCGTCACGCGCCCGGCCAGCTCCGGTGCCGTCGCCCGCGGCTACACCTCGCGCATCGCCGGATTTCTGCGGCCCTCGGCGCCGCAGTAGCGCGGCACCCCGCGCCTATCCTGGAAGATCATGCGCACCAAGAAGAAGGTCGACCTCGAGGCGCTGGCCGATGCGCTGGTCGACTACCCCTACGCGTACCTGATCACGGTCGACGACGACTACCGAGTGCACACCGTGACGGTCGAGCCGCGGCTCGATGGGGCCACTCTGGACGTCGGACTCATCGGCGGCCGGACCCGCAACAACCTCGCCCAGCGGGCCGACGTCACCCTGTTGTGGCCGCCCGCCGAGCCGGGCGGCTACTCGCTGATCGTCGATGGCAGCGCCGAGGTGACCGACGCCGGCGAACAGACCGCCCGCCTGGCCGTGGTTCCCACCCGCGCGCTGCTGCACCGCGACGCCGAGTCGGCGGACGCGGCCAAGGGCTGCCTGCACGACTGCGTGGTCTTCTCGCTGCCATCGACCTAGCTACAGTCTCATCCGTGAGCCGCGTCGCACCGCTCGCTCCGCCGTGGAGCGAAGAAGATGCCACTGGCATCAACAGCTGGGGTCACCCCGACCGCACGTACGAGCCGCTGCTTTTGGTGCGTTGCCTGCAGCGCCATCCGACGCTGGCCGCCCGGCTGCGCAAGCTCGGCGAATCCCTTTATGTCGCAGCGCTTTTGCCGGGTCGCACGCGGACCATCGCCATTCTGCGGACCTGCGCGCTGGTCGGCTGCGCATACGAGTGGGGTGGGCAGGCGGCGTTCTGGGGCCCGATCGCCGGTGTCAGCGACGACGAGTGCGACGCGCTGGTCACCGGCGGCCCGGACGACCCGCGGTGGAGCGTTGCGGAGCGCACGCTGATCGAGGCGGTGGACGAGCTCGAGCGCACCGGCTCGTGGTCGGAGGCGACGTGGACCGCGCTGGGCCGCGACCTCGACGACGAGCAGCGCATCGAATTGCTCACGGCCGTCGGCTGGTATCGGACGATCTGCACGCTGTGCAACGCGCTCGCGCTGCCGGTGGAGGGCTGGATGCGGCCCTGGCCCTGAGTCGGATGGCGGCGACCCGGCTTCCCCCGGCTCCGCCGCGCTCGCGATCGCCGCTGATTCCGATGGCGGCGACCCGGCTTCCCCCGGCTCCGCCGCGCTCGCGATCGCCGCTAGCCCGCTGAGCCGTCCCGCCGCAGGCTCGGATGCTGATTCCGCAACAGCGGCAACAACACCCGCCGCGGCATGAACTGAAACAGGCGGGTGCTGATCTGGCTCGGCAAGCCCGGGATCACCGTTCCGCGGTCGTGGTCGAGCGCGTCGACTCCGGCGCGCGCCACCTCACGCGACGGCTTCCACATGAACTTCGGGAACGCATCGGCGAACTCCCGCTCGTCCATGCCGGCGCTCTTCACGAACTCGGTGTGCACCGGCCCCGGGCACAGCAGCGCGACGGTGACGCCGGTGCCGGCGAGTTCACCGCGCAGCCCCTGGGTGTAGTTGTTGACGAACGCCTTGGTGGCCGCGTACCCGATCTGCCCCGGAAACGGTTGGTAGCCCGCGGTGGATCCGATGTTGAGGATCGCGCCACGGCCGCGCGGCACCATCTGCTGGACCGCGCGGGTGCTCAGGTCGATGACGGCCTCGACGTTGACCCGTACCTGGGCGATCTCGGCGTCGACGGGCGTCTTGGTCACCGACCCCATGGTCCCGATGCCGGCGTTGTTGACCAGGATGTCGACGGTCAGGCCGCGGCGGCCGACCTCGTCGAGAAGGCCGGCGCGCGCGGCGGAATCGGCGACGTCGCAGGCGATCACCTCGACGCGTACCCGGCCGGCGAGTTCGTCGGCCAGCTCGCGCAGCCGATCCTCCCGGCGGGCGACCAGTGTCACGCCGTGGCCGCGGTCGGCCAGTTCGCGGGCGATGTCGGCGCCGATGCCCGACGACGCGCCGGTGACGACGGCGGTGCTTTCGGGGGAGGGAGTCGGAAGGGCCACACGTTCACACTACGGGCGCCGAACGTGAAGCTGGCCGCACGCTCGGCGTCGAATGTGCGGCTAACTTCACACTCGCGGAGCGACGCCCGGGTGTCGAGACGTCCCGTAGACACGAAAAAGCCCGGTCCCTTGTGGGGGCCGGGCTTTCCCGTGCTTGAGTCGTCGGACTTAGAAGTCCATGCCGCCCATGCCACCGGTCGGGTCGCCCGCGGGTGCGGCCGCCTTCTCCGGCTTGTCGGCGACGACGGCCTCGGTGGTGAGGAACAGGCCCGCGATGGACGCCGCGTTCTGCAGCGCCGAACGGGTCACCTTCACCGGGTCGGCAACGCCGGCCTTGAGCAGGTCCTCGTACTCACCGGTCGCGGCGTTCAGGCCGGTACCGGCGGGCGAGTTGCGGACCTTCTCGGCCACGACGCCGGGCTCCAAACCACCGTTGAAGGCGATCTGCTTCAGCGGAGCCTCGAGCGCCACGCGGACGATGTTGGCGCCGGTCGCCTCGTCACCGGTGAGCTTCAGCTCGTCCAGCGACGGGGTCGCGTGCAGCAGGGCCACGCCACCACCGGCGACGATGCCCTCCTCGACGGCGGCCTTGGCGTTGCGGACGGCGTCCTCGATGCGGTGCTTGCGCTCCTTGAGCTCGACCTCGGTCGCGGCTCCGGCCTTGATCACCGCAACACCGCCGGCCAGCTTGGCCAGGCGCTCCTGCAGCTTCTCGCGGTCGTAGTCGGAGTCGCTGTTCTCGATCTCGCTGCGGATCTGGGCCACCCGGCCGGCGATGGCGTCGGAGTCACCGGCGCCCTCGACGATGGTGGTCTCGTCCTTGGTGACGACGACCTTGCGGGCCTTACCCAGCAGGGCGACGTCGGCGCTCTCCAGCGACAGGCCGACCTCTTCGCTGATGACCTGACCACCGGTGAGGATGGCCATGTCCTGCAGCATCGCCTTGCGGCGGTCACCGAAGCCGGGAGCCTTGACGGCCACCGACTTGAAGGTGCCGCGGATCTTGTTGACGACCAGGGTGCTCAGCGCCTCGCCCTCGACGTCCTCGGCGATGATCAGCAGCGGCTTGCCGGCCTGGATGACCTTCTCCAGCAGGGGCAGCAGGTCCTTGACGGTCGAAACCTTGGAGCTGACGAGCAGGATGAAGGGGTCCTCGAGGACGGCTTCCTGACGCTCGGCGTCGGTGACGAAGTAGCCCGAGATGTAGCCCTTGTCGAACCGCATGCCCTCGGTGAGCTCGAGCTGCAGGCCGAAGGTGTTGGACTCCTCGACGGTGATGACGCCCTCGTTGCCGACCTTGTCCATCGCCTCGGCGATCAGGTCGCCGATCGACTGGTCGCCCGCGGAGATGGCCGCGGTGGCAGCGATCTGGTCCTTGGTCTCGACCTCTTTGGCCGACTTGAGCAGGGTCTCGGTGACCTTCTCGACGGCCTTCTCGATGCCGCGCTTCAGACCCAGCGGGTTGGCACCGGCCGCAACGTTGCGCAGGCCCTCGCGGACCAACGCCTGGGCCAGCACCGTGGCCGTTGTCGTGCCGTCACCGGCGACGTCGTCGGTCTTCTTGGCGACTTCCTTGACCAGCTCGGCGCCGATCTTCTCGTAGGGGTCCTCCAGCTCGATCTCCTTGGCGATGGAAACCCCATCGTTGGTGATCGTGGGGGCGCCCCACTTCTTCTCCAGGACGACGTTGCGGCCCTTGGGACCCAACGTCACCTTTACCGCGTCGGCGAGGGCGTTCAGCCCCCGCTCGAGGCCGCGACGGGCCTCCTCGTCGTACGCAATTGTCTTGGCCATTGCGAAGTGATTCCTCCGAAACTATGGGGTGACACTCAGGGCGACCGCTTGTCGGGTCGCCCCATCAACGCTGTGGCCGGGTGCAGTGCCCGCGACGGACGGCTAGGTGTCTTCCGCTTATCGCGGCCCTGGCCTCACCGTCCCGACCTAGCACTCGCTGGGCGCGAGTGCCAACGTCATTCTTAGCACTCGCCCATGGCGAGTGCAAGAAGTGGTCAGCGCTATCGCCCAGCGCGTAAACCGTCCACGACGACGTCGGTAACCCGCTCGGCCAACGCCGAGTTGTAGGCCTCCATCGCCTGGCACCCGACCATGATCGCCTTCACTTCACGCACGCCGATGTCCTGGCGTGCGGTGCCCGCCCGCTGCGCGGCCCGCAGCAGTTCGTCGAGCATGGCCAGGAACGCGTCCTCGGCGTCGGGCGCCGCGCTGGCGATGTCGATCCCGAATCCGGCCAGCGCGTCGACCAGGCCGCGATCCGCCGCGCCCCAGTGCAGCACCATCGAACGCAGCAGGGCGAAGAGCGCCTCGCCGGGTCCGACGGTGTCCAGCAGGGCCCGCCCGTCGTCGACCAGTCGCTGCATCCGGTCCTCGATGACCGCCTGGAACAGCGCTTCCTTGGTTGGGAAGTGCCGGTAGACGGTGCCGGCCCCGACGCCGGCGCGGCGCGCGATCTCGTCGATGGGTACCGAAAGGCCCTCGGCCGCGAAGGTGTCGTAGGCGACTTCGAGCACGCGCGCGCGGTTGCGCGCCGCATCGGCGCGCAACCGGCGTTCGGGCCGTGCCATCTGTTCACCATCCATCAATTGACAAACCGGGGCGTGCGTTCCGTATAGTCGGATTCAACCGGAGCGCCCGCCCCGTTTACTCTACAAGTTCAAGGAGCCTCTCATGGCCAAGTGGACCACCAAGGACATTCCCGACCAGACCGGACGGGTCGCCATCATCACCGGGGCCAACACCGGATTGGGCTACGAGACCGCCCTGGCGCTGGCCGACCGCGGCGCCCACGTGGTGCTGGCCGTGCGCAACCTGGACAAGGGCAAGGACGCGGCCGCCCGCATCACCGCCCACAGCCCCCACGCCGACGTCGCGCTTCAGGAGCTGGACCTGACGTCGCTTCAGTCCGTGCGGTCCGCCGCCGAACAGTTGCGCACCGCGCACGACCGCATCGACCTGCTGATCAACAACGCGGGCGTGATGTGGACGCCGAAGTCGACCACCAAGGACGGCTTCGAGTTGCAGTTCGGCACCAACCACCTGGGCCACTTCGCCCTTACCGGCCTGCTGTTGGACCGGCTGCTGCCGGTGGCCGGTTCGCGGGTCGTGACGGTGAGCAGCCTCGGCCACCGCATCCTGGCCGACATCCACTTCGACGACCTGCAGTGGGAGCGCAGCTATAACAGGGTCGCCGCCTATGGACAGGCCAAGCTGGCCAACCTGCTGTTCACCTACGAGCTGCAGCGGCGGCTGGCTCCGCACGGGACGACGATCGCCGTCGCCGCGCACCCCGGCGGCTCGCGCACCGAACTGACGCGCAACCTTCCGCCGCTCGTCGAGCGGGTCGTGACTCCGGTGTTCGGCCTGATCTCGCAGGACGCGGCCGCGGGCGCGCTGCCGCAGTTGCGCGCCGGCACCGACCCGGGCGTGCTTGGTGGCCAGTACTTCGGACCGGACGGCATCGGCGAGATGCAGGGCAGCCCGAAGGTGGTGACATCCAGCGTCAAGTCGCACGATGCCGAACGGCAGCGCCGGTTGTGGACGGTGTCGGAGGAACTGACCGGGGTGAAGTACGCCGTTTAGCCCAGATCGAGCAGCTGCTCGTAAAAGCCGCCGAAACCGCGCGGGCGATCGACGAGGTGGATCTCGAGGATCCAGTGACAGATGCGCCCGCGCGGATCGGTGCGGCGCATCGGCTTGTTCGACCCGGGCATGACGTACCACTGGACGCCCCGGCCGGCGATCTTCTTGTGCGGAAATTCGCCGATCAGATGGCCCGCGATATGGCTGCCCCACTCGAAGCCCTCGGCGCGGGCCACGCCGACGACGTAGTCGAACAGCTCGGCGCCGGTGATCCCGGGGTTGCTCGCGAAGTGGTCGCGGCCGGCCTGCCACACCCGTGGCAGGGCGTCGCGAAGGGCGATCTTGTGCGGGTCGTCACCGAGCACGAACGTCCGCCCGAAATCGGCCTCCCACTCCTCGAAGATCGGCCCCAGGTCCAAAAAGACGATGTCGTCGTCGACGATCATCCGGTCCGGCGGGCGTTCCTGGAACGGCTGCAACGTGTTCTCCCCGGCGCGCACGATCCGCCGGTGCCAGTGCCGGGTCACCCCGAACATCTCCCCGGCGAGGTCGTGGATCTGGTCGGAGAGTTCCTTTTCCCCCAACCCGGGCCGGATCAAGGCCCGCCGCTCGATCTCGTCGAACAGTTGCCCGGCCTTGTCTTCGGCGTCCAGCAGCCGTTGCACGCGAACATCTTCGGCGCTCGATCCCTTCACACCGGCGATGCTATGCGCACACTGGAACCATGTCCCTCGTCGTGCCGCCCTACCCGCCAGCCCGCTACACCAAGGACGAACCGGAGATCAGCGCCTGGCTCAAGCGGGCCGATCAGCCACCCGATTACGAAACCTCCGGCGTCAAGTACCACTACCTGGCCAACCAGCAGGACACCGCCGGCGATTACGGCCTCTACCGGGTCGACATCGCGCCGGCCGGCGGCGGTCCCCCGGCACATTTTCACCGCGCCATGTCCGAGGCGTTCTTCGTCCTGTCCGGGACGATGAAGCTCTACGACGGTACCGAGTGGACGGACGGTCACCAGGGTGACTTCCTCTACGTGCCACCCGGGGGCGTCCACGGTTTTCGCAACGAGGCGAACGAACCGGCATCGATTCTGATGCTGTTCGCGCCCGGCGCGCCGCGCGAGGCGTACTTCGAAGGCTTTGCGGCCCTGGCGGATATGACCGACGACGAGCGCCGCGAATGGTTCATCCGGCACGATAATTTCTGGGTGCAGTAAACCCTTGCATTAGCGCGAAATTTGTTCCGCCGTAACGTTTCTGATGGCGCCGCCGGCCACGGGACCGATGGGCGTAGGGTGTGGCCGTGCGAACGAGGAAGCCGTCGAAACGGGCCGCGGCCTGGATGCGGCAACGGATCGATTGGTCGATGAGCGCCCCGGTGATGATCAGCCTGCGCGTCAAACGCCCAAAACCCCGGAGCACACCGGACTTTCGGCCGCGCCCACCAGCGCCGGTCGCCGTACACGAACGCGGCACCCGGGTCAGCGGCTATCAACGGGGCGGGCGAGGGTTGCGCGATCGCGCCCGGGCACGCCTGTCGCTCGCACCGCCCGCGATGACACGGCGGCCCCGCGTACCGCGCACGCCGGGCCGGCGCTACGTCGCGCCCGTCAGGTCGCCGTCGACGTAGCGCTGCAGGTTGGGCGTGATCGCCGCGAGCATTTCCTCGTTCGTCATCGACGCGAGGGGCTCGATCTTCCAGACGTAGCGCATCAGGGCCAGGCCGATCGTCTGCGACGCGATCAGGCCGCTGCGGACAAGGCGCTCGTCTTCGTCGACCCCGAGCTGTGCGACGCCCATCAGGCTGCCGGCGACGACGCGTCGTAGCTTTTCGCGGGTGGTCGGTTCGTGCGCCGCGGTCTGCAGGATGGCGTGCAACGTCGGCCCGATCTCCTCGTCGTCCCAGCTGGCCAGCATTAGCTCCAGCACGGCGGCGCCGAGTTGTTCGACCGGCGTAACCCAGACCTTGGCGACGTCGTCGAGCCACTTCTGCGGCGGGTTCGTCGCCGCGTCGAGCAGCTTCTCCTTGGACCCGAA
>NZ_LZKV01000154.1:0-63875 GCF_001672995.1 Mycobacterium sp. 1482292.6
GGGTGCGGGACCGCCGCGAGTTGACCGTGCTCGGCTGGATGCGTCCGGCGTCGATCATCACCGACTCGATCGGCGCGATGTCGCCGTTGTCGACGTCGGCGAGGTCCCAACCCTGCGCCATCGTCGGCCCGCTGAACGCCGAGGTGTCCACCTGCACCGCGGTCGGCGTCACGCCGCTGCGCCGGATCTGCTCGACGAGGTCGCTGATCCGCGCCGATCCCCGGTACCAGGTGGGCACGTCGGGCGGCGCCGCCGATAACGCCGGATCGCCCGCTCCCACCAGCACGACGGGGCCCTGGGCGTTCTGGCTGCCCGCCACCACCCGGGTGCTGATCCGCGCCTGGCGGTCCAGCGTCAGCAACGCCGCGGCCGCCGTGAGCACCTTATTGGTGGACGCGGGCACCAGCGGCAGGTCGTCGGCCACCTGCCACAGCTCTTTCCCGGTGATGGCGTCGGTGACCCGGCCGCCGAGGCGGCCCAGGTTGGGGTCGCCCGCCACCGGCGCCAGCATGGCGGCCACACCGGGTCCGCTGGGCAGCTCGGCGGTGTCGCTCACCGGGACCATGCCCGGCTTCACCGTCGGCGCGTGCGGCGGCGGGATCGGGGCATGCGCGCTGTTGGCGCCGTGCCCGGCCGTGGTGAAAAACGCTGCCGCCACCACGACGGCGACGACAAACGCCAGCACGCCCAACCCGATGAACACTGGGGTGGATTTTTGCCAGCGAGTACGGGCCATGACTCTCCTGACTGTCTGCGACCCATTCTGCCGAATCGGCGCCGATGCGCTCGACTAGGGTGTAGCAGAGCAAAATTGGCCTGCCTAATCAGACAAGGAGCCGACGCGGTGGAATTCGACGTGACCATCGAGATTCAAAAAGGCCAGCGGAACAAGTACGAGGTCGACCACGAGACCGGTCGGCTACGTCTGGACCGCTACCTCTACACCGCGATGGCCTACCCGACCGACTACGGCTTCATCGAGGACACCCTCGGCGAGGACGGCGACCCGTTGGACGCGATGGTGCTGCTGCCGCAGTCGGTGTTCCCCGGCGTGATCGTGGAGGCTCGCCCGGTGGGGATGTTCCGGATGACCGACGAAAAGGGCGGCGACGACAAGGTTTTGTGCGTGCCGGCCGGCGACCACCGCTGGGACCACATCCAGGACATCGGCGACGTTCCCGAGTTCGAGCTGGACGTGATCAAGCACTTCTTCGTGCACTACAAGGACCTGGAGCCGGGCAAGTTCGTCAAGGCCGCGGACTGGGTCGGCCGCGAGGACGCCGAGGCGGAGATTCAGCGCTCGATCGAGCGGTTCAAGGCCCAGGGGCACTGACGCGCGGAGGCGCGCACTGATCACGCTCGGCGCGGGCGACGCGCCGATTGCGCAGGATGCTCCAGCCCAGGGCGGCCGCGATGAAGACCACCCCGACCGAGCCGGTGATCGCCTCGGGGATCTCGAACCGCGGCTCGATCGAGGCCAGCATGATCACCGCCAGCGCCCCGATCGCCCAGTGCGCGCCGTGTTCCAGGTACACGTACCGGCCCAGCGCTTCCTGACGAACCAGGTAGATGGTGATCGACCGGACGAACATCGAGCCCACCAGGCCCAGCCCGAGCGCGATGACGACGGGGTCCGAGGTGATGGCGAACGCCCCGGTGACACCGTCGAATGAGAAGGCGGCGTCGAGGACTTCCAGGTAGAGGAACAGCGTGAGGCCGGCCCAGCCGGTCGCGGGGCTGGGGGCGGTGCCGGCCTCGGGGTCGGACGGCCGAAAGGCTCGGCTCAATCCGTTCACCACCAGGTAGGTCACCATGCCCAGCAGCCCGGCGGTCAGCACCGTCGCCGCCTCGTCCCCCGAGTGCGTCAGCCGCGTGCCCACCGTGACCAGCGCCAGTCCGGTGACCACCAGCGACACCTGCCCCAGCCGGCCGATGCGTGCGAACGGGATCTCAATCCACTTGAGCCACTTGATGTCTCGGTCATAAAACAGGAAATCCAGGAACAGCATCAACAGGAAGATTCCGCCGAACGCCGCGATCTGCGGGTGAGCCGCGATGACGAGCTTTTCGTAGCTGGGCGACCCGTCCGGGAACTCCAGCGCGCCGTGCGGCGGTGGATGCAGCGCCAACGACATCGCCCGCACCGGGTCCAGGCCCGCGGTCGCCCACACGATGAGCAGCGGGAAGAGCAGCCGCATGCCGAACACGGCGACGAGGATCCCGATGGTCAGGAACATCCGCTGCCAGAAGCGGCTCATCCGCTTCAGGATCGAGGCGTTGATGATCGCGTTGTCGAACGACAACGACACCTCGAGGGCGGCCAGCACCAGCAGCAGGTAAAGACCCTTGAAGCCGCCGTAGGCGTATCCGAGGCCGAGTGCCGCCGCGGTGACCAACAGCGAGACCCCGAAGGTGCGCAAAGCGGACATGGATCCTTTCCGGCCGCCGCCCACACTAGCGAACCGGATCGTCGCGGCCGGCGTCCGCTGCGGGCCGCATAGAATTTTCAAATTGTGGCGAAACATCGGGGCAGTCGGCCGAAAGCGCCGCCGCCCCGATGACCGAGATCAGCGCCTCGCAGGGGCCGGTGGCGCGCGGCAGCATGGCCAGGGTCGGCACCGCCACCGCCGTGACCGCGCTATGCGGTTACGCGGTGATCTATTTGGCCGCTCGCGACCTGGCGCCGAGCGGCTTTTCGATATTCGGGGTGTTCTGGGGGGCGTTCGGGCTGGTCACCGGCGCCGCCAATGGCCTGCTGCAGGAGACCACCCGCGAGGTCCGCTCCACCCCCTATGTCAGCGACCTGGCCGCGCTGCCGGTGCCCGGCGAACCGCGCACCCACCCGATGCGGGTCGCCATGCTGGTGGGCGTGGCCGCGGCCGTCGTGATCGCCGGCAGTTCGCCGTTGTGGAGCGGGCGGGTGTTCGTCGAGGCGCGGCTGCTGTCGGTGGCGCTGCTGTCGGTCGGCCTCGCCGGATTCTGCGTGCACGCCACCCTGCTGGGCATGCTGGCCGGCACCAACCAGTGGACCCGCTACGGCGCGCTCATGGTGACCGACGCCGTCATCCGGGTGGCGGTGGCCGCGGCCACCGTGGCGCTCGGGTGGCGGTTGGTCGGCTTCCTGTGGGCGACGGTGGCGGGGGCGGTCGCCTGGCTGATCCTGCTGGTGGCCTCGCCGGCCACCAGGGCCACCGCCCGGCTGCTCACCCCGGGCGGGACGGCGACCTTCCTACGGGGCGCGGCACATTCGATCACCGCGGCCGGCGCCAGCGCCATCCTGGTGATGGGATTTCCGGTGCTGCTGAAGCTGACCAGCGCCGAGCTCGGCGCGCAGGGCGGGGTGATCATCCTGGCCGTCACGCTGACCCGCGCGCCGCTGCTGGTTCCGCTGACGGCCATGCAGGGCAACCTGATTGCGCATTTCGTCGACGAGCGCAGCGATCGGATTCGCGCGCTGCTCGCCCCGGCCGCGATCGTCGGGGCGATCGGCGCGGTCGGCGTGGCGGCCGCGGGCGTGCTGGGCCCCTGGCTGTTGCGGGTGGCCTTCGGGCCGCAGTACCACGCCAGCAGCGCGCTGCTGGCGTGGCTGACCGCGGCGGCGGTGGCGATCGCCATGCTGACGCTGACCGGGGCTGCCGCGGTGGCCGCCGCGCTGCACCGGGCCTACTCGCTGGGCTGGGTGAGCGCCACGGTCGCCTCGGGGCTGCTGCTGTTGCTGCCGTTGTCCCTGCAGACCCGGACCGTGGTCGGGTTGCTGTGCGGCCCGGTGGTGGGCATCGGCGTCCATCTGGTGGCGCTGTCGCGCGCCGCGCGCTCTACCGGCTGATTCGGCCTGCACCAGCGTGTACCTTGTGGGCTTAGATGGGTACTGAAACGCATTATTCGGTCGTCTGGGTCGTCATTCCCGCCTTCAACGAAGCAGCTGTCATCGGCGAGGTGGTGGCCGATGTGCGCTCGGTATTCGACAACGTCGTCTGCGTGGACGACGGCAGCGCCGACGACACCGGTGAGATCGCCCGGCGGGCCGGGGCTCACCTGGTGCGTCACCCGATCAACCTCGGGCAGGGCGCGGCAATCCAGACCGGCGTGGAGTACGCCCGCAGGCAGCCGGGCGCCCAGATCTTCGCCACGTTCGATGCCGACGGCCAGCACCGCGTCAAGGACCTGGCGACCATGGTCGACCGGTTGCGCGCCGGGGACGTCGACGTCGTGATCGGCACCCGGTTCGGCACGCAGCGGGGGGCCCGGCCGCCGCTGGTGAAACGGATCGTGCTGCAGACCGCCGCGCGGCTGAGCCGGCGCGGCCGCCGACTTGGCCTGACCGACACCAACAACGGGCTGCGGGTGTTCAACAAGAAGGTCGCCGACGGGCTGGACATCACCATGAGCGGCATGAGCCACGCCAACGAATTCGTCATGCTGATCGACGAAAACCATTGGCGCGTCGCCGAAGAGCCGATCGAGGTGCTCTACACCGAGTACTCGAGGTCCAAGGGGCAGCCCCTGCTCAACGGTGTCAACATCATTTTCGACGGATTCCTGCGAGGGAGGACTCCATGAACTGGATTCAGGTGCTGCTGATCGGGTCGATCGTCGCGCTGCTGGTCTATCTGCTGCGCTCGCGGCGCAATTCGCGGTCAAAGGCCTGGGTGAAGGTCGGCTACGTGGTGTTCGTGCTGGGCGGCATCTATGCGGTGCTGCGCCCCGACGACACCACGGTGGTGGCCCAGTGGTTCGGGGTGCGCCGCGGCACCGACCTGATGCTCTACGCGCTGATCATGGCGTTCTGCTTCACCACGCTCAGCACGTACATGCGGTTCAAGGACTTGGAGCTGCGCTACGCGCGGCTGGCCCGTGCGGTGGCTCTGGAATCCGCGCAGGCTCCCGAAACGACCTAGCGGGCCTGCGCCCGGCGGAAGTACTCCACCGTGCGGGCCACCCCGTCGGACAGCTCGACCTTCGGCTTCCACCCCAAAACCTCTGCGGCAGAAGCGATGTCGAGGCAGGACCGCTTGAGGTCACCCAGCCGCGGTGGCGCGAACTCCGGGTCGTCGGGCGCCCCGACGGCGGCCGCCACCGCCGAATGCAGTTGGCGGTCTGAGGTTTCGATGCCGGTGCCGACGTTGAAGCGCTGCCCGCCGCCGGCGTCACCGGAGGCCTTGACGAAGGCGTCCACGACGTCGTCGACGAAGACGTAGTCGCGGGTGTTGCCGCCGTCGCCGAAAACCTTGGTGGGCTTGCCCGACAGCAGCGCCTGGGCGAAGATCGCCACCACCCCGGCCTCACCGTGCGGATCCTGGCGCGGCCCATAGACATTGGCCGGCGCGATGTGCGAGCAGTCCAGGCCGTACAGGTGCCGGAAGGTGTTCAGGTAGATCTCGCCCGCCACCTTGCCCGCGGCATACGGCGACGCCGGGTCGGTCGGCACGCTCTCGGGAGTCGGGTAGCGCGGCGGGATGCCGTAGATGGACCCGCCCGAGGAGGTGTGCACGATCTTGCGCACCTGCGCCCGGCGAGCGGCCTCGGCCAGGCGCACGGTGCCGATCACGTTGACCGACGCGTCGAACTGCGGGTCGGCCACCGAGTGCCGCACGTCGATCTGGGCCGCCAGGTGGAACACCACCTCCGGGCGGTGCTCGTCGAGGATTGCCTGCAGGTCGGCGGTCACGATGTCGGCCTCGACGAAGACGTGGGCCGGGTTGTCGGCCAGATGCTCGAGGTTGGTCGCGCGGCCCGAGGCGAAGTTGTCCAGCCCCACCACCGCATGACCGTCGGCTAACAGACGGTCGACTAGCGTCGAGCCGATGAATCCGGCTGCCCCGGTAACCAGTGCACGCACCGGCCCACCATACATAGCGGTCGTGGCGGTCGCGCTCATCGCGGTGCAGCTGGCCGTGCGCGCGGTGCTGGCCTTCGGCGGCTACTTCTACTGGGACGACCTGATCCTCATCGGCAAGGCCGGCACCCACCACCTGCTGGCGCCCTCGTACCTGTTCGACGACCACGACGGGCACGTCATGCCCGGGGCATTTCTGCTCGCGGGCACCATCATCCGGCTCGCGCCACTGGACTGGACCTGGCCGGCGGTCAGCCTGCTGGTGCTGCAACTGCTGGCCTCGCTGGCGTTGTTGCGCGCGCTGCACGTCATCTTGGGCTGGCGGCCGGTGCTGCTGATCCCGTTGACGTTCGGGTTGTTCATCCCGTTGGCGGTGCCCGGCTTCGCGTGGTGGGCGGCCGCGCTGAATTCGTTGCCGATGCTGGCCGCGCTGGCCTGGGTGAGCGCCGACGCCGTCGCGCTGGTGCGCACCGGCAAACAGCGCTACGCGGTGACCGGCGTGCTGGTCTACCTCGGTGGGCTGTTGTTCTTCGAGAAGGCCGCGGTGATCCCGTTCGTCGCGTTCGCGGTGGCCGCGCTGCTGGGCCACGTGACCGGCGATCGCAGCCTGGGATCGGCGGTGGCGACGGTGTGGCGGGCCGGCCTGCGATTGTGGATCGCCGCGCTGGCGCTCACCGCCGCCTGGATCGCGCTCTATCTGGCCGTGGTCAATCAGCAGCGGTGGAGTTCGGACCTGTCGATGACGGGCCGGCTGCTGGCGCGGTCGATCACGCACGGCATCGTGCCGGGGCTGGCCGGCGGGCCGTGGCACTGGGACCGTTGGGCGCCCGCCTCGCCCTGGGCCACGCCCCCGCCGTCGGTGATGGCGCTGGGGTGGCTGGTGCTGGCCGCGACGCTGGCGGTGTCGCTGGTGCGCAAGGAGCGCATCGGGCCGGTGTGGGCGATCGCCGTCGGCTACGCCGTGGCCTGCCAGGTGCCGATCTATTTGATGCGGTCGTCAAAGCAAACCGCGCTCGAGCTGGCGCAGACGCTGCGCTACCTGCCCGATCTGGTCGTGGTGCTGGCGCTGCTGGCCGCGGTGGCGTTGTGCGCGCCCAACCGGCAGGCCGGGCCGCGCTGGCTCGACGCTTCACCGAAACGCGCCGCGGCGGTCGCGGTTTTGGCGGTGCTGTTCGTGGCCAGCAGCCTGTACTCGACGGCCACGTTCCTGACCAGCTGGCGCGACAACCCGGCCCAGCCCTATCTGCGCAACGCCCGGGCGTCGCTGGCCGCGGCCCACGCGGCCTCGGACGCGCCGCTGCTGGATCAGGAGGTCGACCCGTTCGTGTTGCAGCGGGTGGCCGCGCCGGAGAATCTGGCCAGCCACCTGTTCGCCCTGCTGCGGGACAGGCCCGAATTCGCGCCGGCCACAACACAATTGCGCATGTTCGACCCCTCGGGGCGGCTGATCAACGCGCGGGTCACCTGGGTCCGGGCCATCGCGCCCGGGCCGATGCCGCAGTGCGGCTACTTCGCCCAGCCGGACCGCCCGGCGCGCCTGGCCCTCGACGGCCCGCTGCTGCCCGCCGACTGGACCGTCGAACTGAACTACCTGGCCAACAGCGACGGCTCGATGACGTTGTCGATGACGCAGGGTCCCGAGGTCAAGGTTCCGGTGCATCCCGGACTCAACCGGGTCTTCGCGCGGCTGCCGGGCGCCGGCGACGCGATCACGGTGCGCGCCAACACGACCGCGCTGGCGTTGTGCCTCGCGTCGGGCCCGGTGGGGTTCGTCGCGCCGGCGTGAACGCGTCGGGTGAAAAAGATGGAGCCGCCTGGGGGAATCGAACCCCCGACCTATTCATTACGAGTGAATCGCTCTACCGACTGAGCTAAGGCGGCATACCCGCACGCCGGGCGGCACGAGTCTACGGCAGGCGGGCGGGCAGACCCAAGCCAGGCGGTTAGTCGCGCAGTTGCTGGCCGATGGTGGCGACCATGGCGTCGACGGCGAACTTGGGCTTGACGTTGATCGCCAGCGCCTCGCGGCACTCCAGCACCGCTTCGATGCAGCGCAGCAGCCGCGCGGGCGGGGCGTGGGCGGCCAGCGCGGCCACCCGCTCGGCCATGTCCGGGTGGTTGGCCCGCACCGCGGCTCCCCCTTGCAGGGCGGAGGCCATCAGCGCGTCGCGGAAGTAGGTCGCCAGGTCGATCAGCGCGCGGTCCAGCGCATCGCGCGAGGCCCGGGTCTGACGCGACTTCTGGCGTCGCTCAAGGTCCTTCATCGCCCCGGCCGCGCCGCGCATGGCGCCCGCGGTGCCCTTGCCGGTGCCGCCCGCGCCCAGGGCCGTGCGCAGCTCTTCGGTCTCGGCCTCGGCGCGGTCGGCGGTCAGCACAACGGCCTCGGCCTCGGCCGCCGCCACCAGCTCCTCGGCTGCGGCGTAGGCCCGCGACGGGGTCGCGGCGTCGCGCACCAGCGTCAACGACCGCTCCCGGCGCGCCCGGGCCTCGGGATCGGTGGCCAGCCGTCGCGCCCGGCCCACGTGCCCGCCGCTGACCGACGCCGCCCAGTTCGCCGTGTCGGGGGTCAGGCCGTCGCTGTCGACCAGCACCCGCGCGATCGCCTCGGCCGAGGGCGTCACCAGCGCCACATGCCGGCACCGGGAACGCAACGTGATCGCGATGTCCTCGGGATCCACCGACGGCGCGCACAGCAGGAACACCGTCGACGGCGGCGGTTCCTCGACCACCTTCAGCAGGGCGTTGGCGGCGCCCTCGGTCAGCCGGTCGGCATCTTCGATCACCACGATTTGCCAGTGCCCGGTGGCCGGGCGCCGCGCCGCGATCTGCACGATCGCGCGCATCTCGTCGACGCCGATGGACAGGCCCTCGGGGATCACCCGCCGCACGTCGGCGTGGGTGCCGGCCATGGTCGTCGTGCACGCGTGGCAGCGCCCACAGCCCGGCTCGCCGTCGTCAGAGGCCGACGTGCATTGCAGGGCGGCCGCGAAGCACAGCGCCGCCACCGAGCGCCCGGAGCCCGGCGGGCCGGTGATCAGCCACGCGTGTGTCATAGTCCCGGCGCCAGACCCACTGTGGTCGGCGTCACCACGGGCGGCTCGGGCGGCGGCCAGCAGCTCGGCCGTCACCGCGTCCTGGCCTACCAGCCGCGTAAACACCCCGGACATCACCGGTAACAGTAGTGGCGGTGCCGACAGATACCGAACGGCCACCGTACCGCGACCCTTCCGTTATCTTCGGCGCCGGTTGGGCATCGCGGGCAACCTGCCGAGATCGCTATTAAGTTTCCGAGAGGTCGCCGCCGCCCGATACGGTGGGTAAGTGACTACGGCGGCGGCACTACCGGGGCGGATCAGCGCATTCGTCCGCTGGGTGATGCGCACGCCGTGGCCGCTGTTCTCGCTCAGCATGCTGCAGGCCGACATCATCGGCGCCCTGTTCGTGCTCGGCTTCCTGCGCTACGCGCTGCCGCCCGAGGACCGCATCCAGTTACAGGACCTGCCGGTGCTGAACGTGGCGATCTTCGCCACCGCGCTGGTCGTCGTGTTCCTCACCGGTTTGGCCGTCACGCTGCGGCTGCTGCTGCCCGTGTTCCGGTGGCAGCGCCGCGACAACATGCTCGCCGAGGCCGACCCCGCCGCCACCGAACTGGCCCGCAGCCGCGCGCTGCGAATGCCGTTCTACCGCACCCTGATCAGCATCGTGGCCTGGGCCATCGGCAGCGTGGTGTTCATCATCGCCAGCTGGTCGGTGGCGCGGTACGCCGCACCCGTGGTGGCGGTGGCCACCGGGCTGGGCGCCGCGGCCACCTCGATCATCGGCTACCTGCAGTCCGAACGGGTGCTGCGGCCCGTGGCGGTGGCCGCCCTGCGCAGCGGGGTGCCCGAAAACGTCAAGGCGCCCGGCGTCATCCTGCGCCAGATCCTGACGTGGATGCTGTCCACCGCCGTGCCGGTGCTGGCGATCGTGCTGGCGGTGGTGGCCGACAAGACCTCGCTGCTGCACGCCACACCGGAGAAGCTGTTCACCCCAATCCTGTTGCTGGCGGTGGCGGCGCTGGGCATCGGCGGAGTCAGCACGCTGCTGGTGGCCATGTCGATCGCCGACCCGCTGCGCCAGCTGCGCTGGGCGCTTTCCGAAGTGCAGCGCGGAAACTACAACGCGCACATGCAGATCTACGACGCCAGCGAGCTCGGCCTGCTGCAGGCGGGCTTTAACGACATGGTGCGCGACCTGTCCGAGCGGCAGCGGCTGCGGGACCTGTTCGGCCGCTATGTCGGTGAGGACGTGGCCCGCCGGGCGCTGGAGCGCGGCACCGAGCTGGGCGGCCAGGAGCGCGACGTCGCGGTGCTGTTCGTCGACCTGGTCGGGTCCACCCAGCTGGCCTCCACCCGGCCACCCGCCGAGGTCGTCCACCTGCTCAACGAGTTCTTCCGGGTGGTGGTGGAAACCGTTGGCAAGCATGGCGGTTTCGTCAACAAGTTCCAGGGTGACGCCGCGCTGGCCATCTTCGGCGCGCCGATCGAACACCCCGACTCGCCCGGCGGAGCGCTGGCCGCGGCCCGGGAATTGCACGACGCGCTGCTGCCGGTGATCGGTTCGGCGGAGTTCGGCATCGGGGTGTCCTCCGGGCGGGCCATCGCCGGTCATATCGGCGCGCAGGCCCGCTTCGAGTACACGGTGATCGGCGACCCGGTCAACGAGGCCGCCCGGCTGACCGAACTGGCCAAGCTCGAGCCCGGCCACGTGCTCGCGTCGGCGATCGCGGTCAGCGGCGCGCTGGACGCCGAGGCGCTGTGCTGGGACGTCGGCGAGGTGGTCGAGCTGCGCGGCCGCCGCGCGCCCACCCAGCTGGCACGCCCGGTGCACCTGGCCGGAACGACCGACCCCGCGCCCACCCGGCCGCGGACCGAGGAGATGTCCGGCGAGGCCATCGGCCCGGGCTACTGAGAGCCGGGCTCAGCTGCGCTTGGCGGCCTTCTTCGCCGGCGCCTTCTTGGCCGGCGCTTTGCGGGTCGTCTTCTTGGCCGGACGCTTGGCCGGGCCACGAGCCCGGCGATCGGCCAGCAGTTCGGCGGCGCGCTCGTCGGTGATCGATGCGACGTCGTCACCCTTGCGCAGGCTGGCGTTGGTCTCACCGTCGGTGACGTACGGACCGAACCGGCCGTCCTTGATCACCATCGGCTTGCCCGTCGCCGGATCGGCGCCCAGCTCACGCAGCGGCGGCGCGGCGGCACCCTGCCGGCCGCGGCGCTTGGGCTCGGCGTAGATCTTCAGCGCTTCCTCGAGGGTGATGTCGAACATCTGCTCCTCGGTCGCCAGCGAGCGAGAATCGGTGCCGCGCTTGAGGTATGGGCCATACCGGCCGTTCTGCGCGGTGATCTCCTCGCCGGTGGCGGGGTCCACACCGACCACGCGCGGCAGCGACAGCAGCCGCAGCGCGTCCTCGAGCGTGACCGTCTGCAGGTCCATCGTGCGCAGCAGCGAACCGGTGCGGGGCTTGGGGCCGGTCGGCTTCTTGCCCTTCTTGGCCGGCGCGGCGCTGCCGTCGTCGTCGGGCGGCGGCTCCGGCAGGACCTCGGAAACGTAAGGGCCGTACCGGCCGTCCTTGGCGACGATCTCGTGTCCGGTTTCCGGGTCCACCCCCAGCACGCGGCCCTCCTGCGGCGTGGCGAACAGCTGCTCGGCCACCTCCAGCGTGAGCTCGTCGGGGGTCAGCGAGTCGTTGAGGTTGGCCCGCTGCGGCTTGGGCTCGCCGTCATCACCGGTCACCATGCGTTCCAGGTAAGGCCCGTTCTTGCCCACCCGGACGTAGACCGGCCGGCCCTGTTCGTCATCAAATAGCCTGATGGAGTTGACTTCTCGGGCGTCGATGCCTTCCAGGTTGACGCCGACGAGCTTCTTCAGGCCGCCGGAGCGGGCCACCGAGTCGGCCACCCCGTGCTCGCCGCCGAAGTAGAAGTTGTTGAGCCAGTCGGTGCGTCGCTCCTGCCCCGAGGCGATCGCGTCGAGCTCGTCTTCCATCGCCGCGGTGAAGTCGTAATCGACCAGGCGGCCGAAATGCTGTTCCAGCAAACCGGTTACGGCGAACGCCACCCAGGACGGCACCAGGGCGCTGCCCTTCTTGTGCACGTAGCCGCGGTCCTGGATGGTCTTGATGATCGACGAGTACGTCGACGGGCGGCCGATGCCAAGCTCTTCGAGCGCCTTGACCAGTGACGCCTCGGTGTAACGCGCCGGGGGATTGGTGGCGTGGCCGTCGGGGGTGAGTTCGATGGCGTCCAGCCGCTGGCCCTTGGTCAGCTGCGGCAGCCGGCTCTCGGCGTCGTCGGCCTCCCCGCCGGCCAATTCGTCCACCGTCTCCACGTAGGCCTTCAGGAAACCCGCGAAGGTGATGGTGCGACCGCTGGCCGAGAACGTGACGTCGCGGCCCGCCGACTGACCGTTGATCCGCAGGCTCAGCGTGGTGCCGCGGGCGTCGGCCATCTGCGAGGCCACCGTGCGCTGCCAGATCAGCTCGTAGATGCGGAATTCGTCGCCGTCGAGCTCGCGGCGCACCGCGTCCGGGGTCGCGAAGGTCTCGCCCGCGGGGCGGATCGCCTCGTGCGCCTCCTGGGCGTTCTTGACCTTGCGCGTGTACTGCCGCGGCGACGGGGACACGTATTCCGCGCCGTAGAGCTGGCGGGCCTGCGTGCGGGCGGCGTTGATCGCGGACTCCGACAGCGTGGTGGAGTCGGTACGCATATAGGTGATGTAGCCGTTTTCGTAGAGCCGCTGGGCGATGCTCATGGTGCGCTCGGAGGAGAACCGCAACTTGCGGCCGGCCTCCTGCTGCAGCGTCGAGGTCATGAACGGCGCGTAGGGGCGCCGCGTGTAGGGCTTCTCCTCCACCGACGCGACGGACAGCTGCGCCCCGCGCAGGCCCGCGGCCAGCTGCGTGGCGCTCGCCTCGTCGAGAACGGTCACCTCGTCGGCTTTGCGCAGCTGACCCAGCGAGTCGAAGTCGCGGCCGGAGGCCACGCGCAGGCCGTCGACGCCGGTCAAGCGGGCGGTGAAGGTGGGCGGCGAGGCCTGCGGGTCGGACACGCTCGCGTCGAGCTGGGCCACGATGTCCCAGTAGGAGGCGCTCCGGAACGCCATGCGGTCGCGTTCGCGCTGCACGATGATCCGGGTGGCCACCGACTGGACCCGGCCCGCCGACAGCTTGGGCGCGACCTTCTTCCACAGCACGGGGCTGACCTCGTAGCCGTACAGCCGGTCCAGGATGCGCCGGGTTTCCTGCGCGTCGACCAGATCGATGTCCAGGTCGCGCGGGTTTTCGGCGGCCTCGAGGATGGCCGGCTCGGTGATCTCGTGGAACACCATCCGCTTGACCGGGATGTTCGGCTTCAGGGTTTCCAGCAGGTGCCAGGCGATGGCTTCGCCCTCGCGGTCACCATCCGTGGCCAGGTAGAGCTCGTCGACCTCCTTGAGCAGGCCCTTGAGTTCGGTGACCGTGCTCTTCTTCTCGGGGCTGATGATGTACAGCGGTTCGAAGTCCGCGTCGACGTTGACCCCGAGGCGGGCCCAGGGCTCCGACTTGAACTTCGCCGGCACGTCGGCGGCGGCCCGGGGCAGGTCGCGGATGTGGCCGCGCGAGGACTCGACGATGTACCTGGAGCCCAGGTAGCCGGCCAGTTTGCGCGCCTTGGTGGGCGACTCGACAATCACGAGTCGCCGGCGGCTGCCATTCCCGCCGCTACTGGTGTCCTTTAGTTTCGGGTCAGCCAACTGCCCTTACGCTCCATCCGTGATTGGTCCCCCCTGCGAGACCACCTGCAGGAAGAATGACAGGTCGGCATCGAAAATTCCGGTGAAATTCAGGTACGCGACCGTTCCTTCGCCCTGCGGCACCTGACAATTTCGCACCCTTGGGCGGGCCTGCGCAAACTGACCTTCGCGAAAACGGCGGAATTTCGGCCGCCATCCGCCGGCTAGACGCGCGGCCAGCGGGCGGACGCGTCGGCGCCGTCGGGCGGTTCCCCCACGTTTTCTACCAGGCGCGATAGCCTGCGGCGTCCGCTGATCCGCAACGCCGGGCGCCCGCCGCGGGTGCCGATCAGGGTGGGCGCGATCCCCACGCGCATCAACGCCGACGCCAGCGGCGAGTGCGTGTCCGGCGCGTGCGGGTCCAATGCCAGCAGGTAATGCTCGCCCTCCGGGTTTCCGGCCGCCAGCGTCCACGCCCGCAGCTCGCGCGGGCCGGGCAGCCAGCGCGGCGGCACGGTCTTGACCGCCCCGCGCGTCCATTCGGCGGCCAGCGTGCTCAGCGAGGGGTCCACGGCGGTGCGTACCAACGGGGTGTCCTCGTCGGTACGGCCGATCTCGGCGATCAGGCCCGCCTCCCGGATCATCTCGGCCAGCGCCGAGGCCCGCCAGGGCTGGTCCACGACCACCGACAGCCGAGCACCCGCAACGGCGTTTTCACCGGTGGCACCGACGGTGACGATCTGCCCGGACGCCGCCAGCACCCCGGAAAGATCGGCGACCGCAGGCGGCACCGACTCCGCTGTAAAGAAGGAAAGCTGGCTCACGCCACCGACAGTAGGCCAGGGGGCCCGCCCGCGTCTTGAGGCAACCGGCGCGCCGCGGGGCGTCGACGGGCATGCACGCCTGGTTGCCGCAGTAAAAGAGGAAACCCCCCGGCTGAACCCGCTTTGGGCGGGTCTGCACGGGGGGTATCCGTTCAGGTCTGCTCTCGTTTAGACGGAGCGGACTCCGGTGGCCTGGGGGCCCTTAGGGCTATGGCCGATCTCGAACTCGACCTTCTGGTTCTCTTCGAGGGTGCGGAAGCCCGAACCCTGGATCTCCGTGTAGTGGACAAACACATCCGCGGAACCGTCTTCAGGGGCGATGAACCCGAAGCCCTTCTCCGCATTGAACCACTTCACAGTTCCCTGTGGCATCTCTCGATCTTTCCTTTTCTTCTGGGTGCGGGGCATCGCTTTTCGATGCCCCGGGCCTGGTACGACCGCCATACCTCGCTGAGTCGCCGGAACTTCACCCGACCGATTAACCTCGCAGGAACCGCGGCCGCAACGTCGATCCTGCGAAAGTTTGACACGAACACAGAAGCTGCGACCGCAAATAGTCAACCATGTTCATCGCGTCGGCGACAGACTTGTGTCATCCGCCGATTCGAAGGCCGATTCGCAGGCCGATTTCACAATCGGATCCCGGAGGAAGTGAGATGGCGAGTTTCGGCAGCGAACTGCTGGCCGCCGCACTCGCCGGAACCGCGGCCGACGAACATCCGCTGCGTCACGTCGCCGAACTGCCGGCGCGCAGCGGCCGGCCGCACGATTGGCCGGACTGGGCCGAGTCCGACGTCATCGGCGCGTTCGCCGAGCGCGGGATCAAATCACCGTGGTCGCATCAGTTCGCGGCCGCCGACCTGGCGTACTCGGGCCGCCACGTCGTGCTCAGCACCGGTACCGCCTCGGGAAAGTCACTGGCCTACCAGCTTCCGGTGCTCAACGCGCTGGCGACCGATCCGCGCGCCCGGGTTCTCTACCTGTCACCGACAAAAGCGTTGGGCCACGACCAATTGCGCGCCGCGCACGCGCTGACGGCGGCGGTTCCACGGTTGCACGATCCCGGTTTCGGGGTCGCCCCCACCGCGTACGACGGTGACAGCCCGACGGAGGTCCGCCGCTTCGCGCGGGAACGCTCGCGGTGGTTGTTCTCCAACCCCGACATGATCCACTTGTCGATCTTGCGCAACCACGCCCGCTGGGCCGTCCTGCTGCGTGGCCTGCGGTTCGTGGTGGTCGACGAATGCCATTACTACCGTGGGGTATTCGGCTCGAACGTGGCGATGGTGCTGCGCCGCCTGCTGCGGTTGTGTGCCCGCTATTCGTCGTCACCGACGGTGATCTTCGCCAGCGCCACAACGGATTCGCCGGGCGCGACGGCCGCCGAGCTGATCGGGCTGCCGGTCGAGGAGGTCACCGAGGACGGGTCACCGCAGGGCGCCAGGACCGTGGCGTTGTGGGAGCCCGCACTGCGGGCCGACCTGACCGGCGAGAACGGGGCGCCGGTGCGTCGGTCCGCCGGTGCCGAGGCGGCGCGGGTGATGGCCGACCTGATCGCCGAGGGCGCTCAGACGCTGACGTTCGTGCGGTCCCGCCGCGCAGCGGAACTGACCGCGCTCGGCGCGCAGGCGAGGCTGGATGACATCGCTCCGGAGCTGTCCCGCACGGTCGCGTCGTATCGGGCCGGCTACCTTGCCGAGGACCGCACCGCGCTGGAGCGCGCGCTGGCCGAGGGCCGGCTGCGGGGGCTGGCCACCACCAACGCGCTGGAGCTGGGCGTGGACATCGCCGGCCTCGACGCGGTGGTGCTGGCCGGTTTCCCCGGCACGGTCGCCTCGTTCTGGCAGCAGGCCGGCCGGTCCGGGCGGCGCGGCCAGGGTGCGCTGGTGGTGCTCGTCGCCCGGGACGATCCGCTGGATACCTATCTGGTGCACAACCCCGCGGCGCTGCTGGACAAGCCGGTCGAACGGGTCGTGATCGACCCGGGCAATCCGTACATCCTGGGTCCGCAGCTGCTGTGCGCGGCAACCGAACTTCCGCTGGACGAGGCCGAGGTGCGCACCCTCGGCGCCACCGAGGTGGCCGACGGCCTGGTCGATGACGGGCTGCTGCGCCGGCGCAGCGGAAAGTACTTTCCGGTGCCCGGCCTGGAACCTCATGGCGCGGTGGACATCCGGGGCTCGGCGGGCGGCCAGATCGTCATCCTGGAGGCCGACACCGGAAGGTTGCTGGGCAGCGCCGACACGGGTCGGGCGCCGGCCACCGTCCACCCCGGCGCGGTGTACCTGCACCAGGGCGACAGCTACGTGGTCGACTCGCTGGACACCGAGGAAGGCATCGCGTTCGTGCACGCCGAGGACCCCGGTTACGCGACGTACGCACGGGAGATCACCGACATCGCCGTCACCGGCACGGGCGAGCGCCTGACGTACGGGCCGGTCACCCTGGGCCTGGTGCCGGTACGCGTCACCCACCAGGTGGTGGGGTACCTGCGCCGCCGGCTCTCCGGGGAGGTGATCGACTTCATCGAACTCGACATGCCGGAGCACACCTTGGCCACCATGGCGGCGATGTACACCATCACCGAAGATGCGTTGCAGCGCAACGGTATTGAGGCGATCCGGATCCCGGGCGCCTTGCACGCCGCCGAACACGCGGCGATCGGGTTGCTGCCGCTGGTGGCCAGTTGCGATCGCGGCGACATCGGCGGCCTGTCCACGGCCGTCGGGCCCGATCCCCCTGGCCTGCCCAGCGTCTTCGTCTACGACGGCTATCCCGGCGGCGCGGGTTTCGCCGAACGGGGCTTTCACCAGGCCCGCATCTGGCTGGGCGCGACGGCCGCCGCCATCGAGGCGTGCGAGTGCCCCAGGGGATGCCCGTCGTGTGTGCAGTCCCCCAAGTGCGGCAACGGCAACGACCCCCTCGACAAGGCGGGCGCGGTGCTGGTGCTGAAGCTGGTTCTCGCGGAACTGGCGCGGGGGCCACGGAACGGCGAGCCCGGCGGGGGACGACCGCCCCCCGGGTGATGTGGCGAAGCCCGCACTCCCACTGATCCATGCCCTCACCGTAAAATCGGCCGCATGGCCCACGACTGGTTGCTCGTGGAGACGCTCGGGGGTGATCCCACCGTTGTGGCGCAGGGCCGCCAACTCAAGAATCTCGTCCCCATCACCACGTTCCTGCGCCGAAGTCCCTATCTGGCCGCGGTGCGCACCGCGATAGCGGAGTCGGTGCAGACCGGCCAGGCGCTGACCAGCATCACGCCCAAGCGAGACCGCATCATTCGCACCGAACCGGTGGTGATGTCGGACGGATTCATCCACGGCGTGCATGTCTGGACCGGCCCCGCCGACGCCGAACCACCCGAGCGGCCGGTCCCGGGGCCGTTGAAATGGGACCTGACGCTCGGCGTGGCCACCGATACCCGCGAATCGCTGATCAACAGCGGCAAGAACCCCGAGGTCGAGGTCACCTTCGGCAGGGCGTTCGCCGAGGACCTGCCGTCGCGGGAACTCAACCCGAACGAAACCAAAGTCCTGGCCATGGCGGTCAAAGCCAAGCCGGACCAAACCCTGTGCAGCACCTGGGATCTCACCGACTGGCGGGGAGAGTCGATCCGGATCGGTTTTGTCGCGCGCACGGTTCTGGAACCGGGGCCCGACGGCCGGGAGCATTTGGTGGCGAGGGCCATCAACTGGCAATCCGAACTCAAGGGCCCGGAGGTGTCGACCGACGATCTCGCGCAGCGAATCCTCAGCGGCCTGGCCCAGGCCGGGGTGCACCGCGCGCTGATCGACCTCAACACCTGGTCGCTGCTGAAATGGCTCGACGAGCCCTGCACCTTCTACGACTGGCGCAGCAGCGAGACGGGCAAGCCCCGGGTGCACCCCGACGACCAGGACCTGATGTCCACCATGACAAGGGAATTCAGCGGCGGTGCCACCAGCCGGGTGTTGCGGATGCCCGGGCACGACGGGGATTGGGTGCCGGTGCACGTCACCGTCAACCGGGTGGAACTGGAACCGGATACCTACGCCGGACTGGTCTCCCTGCGCCTGCCCACCGACGACGAGCTGGCCTCCGCGGGATTGTCGCCGACGCCGGACGCCGCGCCCTAGTCGGATCCCCCGGCCGCGGGCCCCGCCCGTGCGGCGGCCTTTGCCGCGCCGCCGAGCGCGACCGCCACCCGCGCAGTGACGACGACATCGAGACCGTCGACCACACAGCCGATGTCGTCGACTCGCATCCGGTGGGCCACCACGCTGGCGCCCGCGCACGCCGTGTCCGCTCCCGAGCTCAGCCTTGCCGCCGCGGCCAAGGCGGCCAGGTCGGCCACCGCCTGCGCGCGGTGGCGGGCCACCACCGCCGAGCCCAGGTACACACCCGCGCCGGTCGCCGTCAGCAACACCACGATCATCCAGGCCGCGACCAGCGTGGCCGAGCCTCGATCACCGCGACGGCTCGGCCGCCGAGACCGCACTGGCCGCAATGTCGATGGCGGGCAACACCTTCGAATGCGCGACGACCGTGACCACCAGGAATTCCCCGTCGCGCCGCAGGTCCACTCGCGCACCGGCCGGCGCGAGCCGACGAGCGGCAGCCGCGGCGGAGCGTTCGTCGCCACGGGCCGCCAACCGGGCGGCCTCGCGGGCGGCGTCGATGCAACGAACCTGCATCGACACCGCGGTGACACCGGCCAGGCACAGCACCAGCACCACAACCAGGGCGGCGATGCCCAGTGCCGCCTCGACCGTGCTGGCACCGGCACTTCCGGTCAGACCTTGGTATTGAGCGCGCGACCGATGATGTTGGTCAGCGCCGAGACGATGGAATCGCCGGTGACGACGGTGTACAGCACGGCGCCGAACGCGGCCGCCGCGATGGTGCCGATGGCGTATTCCACCGTCGACATGCCCGACTCGTCGGCGGCCAGCACGGCCAGCCGCGCGGAGATTTCGCGAAACAGGTTGAGTATCAATGACTTCCTCTCTTTTCATAGCAGACCCGATTGCAGAACCTGACCGGCCAGACCGGCCACCACCGGGACGATGCCCAGGCAGACGAACGCCGGCAGAAAGCACAGGCCCAACGGTCCGGCGATCAGTACGCCCGCCCGCTCGGCAGCCGCACTCGCCGCGTGCGCGGCGCCGTGGCGAGAGTCCTCGGCCAACTCGGCGACGCCACCGGCCAGCGCCGCACCCGAGGACGCCGAACGTCGGGCCAACCGCAGCAGCGCATCGATCTGCGGGTCGGTCGCATCCTGCGCGCCGGACGGAACGGACCATGCGACAGCGGGATCGGCGCCGAGCGCGAGCAGAGCGGCAGCGCGGCGCAGCACCCTGGCCAGATTCGGCGGCGCCGACGGGGCGGCGGCGGCCGCGGCGCTCGACACCGCCATGCCCGCCACCAGGCACACGGCCAGCACATCCAGACAGGAAGCGACGACCAGCGGATCCGGGCCGCGCGGCGACCCGGTGCTTCGCCGCAGCCGACCGCCGCGCAGCGGCACTCCGGCGCGACCGCGCACCAGGGTTGGCCCGGGTCCGATCCACAGCGCCGCCGCCAGCAGCACCGCCGCCAGATTCATGCGCCGCCACCCGATCGGTTCACGACGCCACCCGATCGGCGATGCGGTCCGACCACAGCAGACCCACGCAGGCCAGCGTCGAGCCGATGAGCAACAACCAGCCGCCCGCGCGCCCGCCCAGCAGGAAGCCCAGCGGCTCGGCCCCGATCAGCTGGCCCAACAGCACGCCGAGCGCGGGCAGCGCGGCCAGTATCGCCGCGGTCGCGCGGGCACCGGCCATGCTCGAGGTCACCCGGTCCGAGAACCGTTGCCGCTCAGCGATATCGCGTTGAGCGGCGCGCATCAGGGTGGCGATGCCCAACCCGTTGTCGCTGGCCAACCGCCAGCACAGTGCGAGCCGCTCCCAATGCCCGGGCAGCGCCGAGGCGCGGCCCGCCACGACCAGACCGGCCGCGACGTCGGCGCCCAGGCGGGCGCGCGCCGCCACCGACCGCAGCGACACCGCAACCGCGCCGGCGGTGTCGTCGGCGGCGACGCGGAACGCACGCACCGGATGCGAGCCGGCCCGCAATTCACCGACGAGCACCTCGAGCGCGGTCTGCAGCGCGCGGCCCTCGGCCGTCGCGCGCCGGATGCGCCGGCGGCGCCGATAGCGCAGCAGCGCGGTCGCCCCGACGACCGCGCTGCACAGCACGGTGGTCGGCGGCAGCGCAATGGCGACGGCGCAGCCGATACCCGCGGCGGCGCAGCCCGCCGCACGAAGCCCGGCCGCCGGGAACCGCCGGTGCCGGGACGTCGACAGCCGCCGTCGCGGCGAGGGCCCGGCGACGACGAGCGCCAGCGACAGCAGCAGCGCACCCGCGGCTGGGCCGTTCATGCCGGCATCCGGCTGCGCACCAGGCGCTGCAGCTGCGGGGCGGCATCGGTCATGCCCCGGTCCGCATGCCAAACGGTGACCGCCCGCACTTGGCCCTGATCTTGTTGCAGCGCAGCGATTTCGCCGAGTCGCCGCCGCCCGGCGGGGCCGCGCTCGACGTGCAGCAGCACCTGCACGGCGGCGGCGAGCTGGCTGTGCAGCGCGGCCCGGTCCAGGCCGCCGAGCGCGCCCAATGCCTCGAGCCGGGCGGGAACCTCACCGGGCTTGTTGGCGTGCACGGTGCCCGCGCCGCCGTCATGGCCGGTGTTCAGCGCGGCCAGCAGGTCCACCACTTCGGCACCCCTGACCTCGCCGACCACGATGCGGTCGGGCCGCATCCGCAGCGCCTGCCGGACCAGCTGGCGGACCGGAACCTCGCCGACGCCTTCGATGTTGGCGCAGCGTGCGACCAGCTTCACCAGATGGGGGTGCCGCGGCGCGAGCTCCGAGGCGTCCTCGACGCAGACGATCCGTTCGGCCGGCGACACCGCGCCCAGCATCGCGGCGAGCAGTGTCGTCTTTCCGGCGCCGGTGCCACCACTGACCAGGAACGCCAGCCGGGCGTCGATGATGTCGGTGACCAGCGCGGCCGCCGCCGGCTCGATCGCCCCGGCGGCGATCAGCGCCGCCAAATCCTGGCTGGCCGGCCGCAGGACACGCAGCGAAATGCAGGTGCCCCCGGCCGCCACCGGCGGCAGCACGGCGTGCAGCCGCACCGCGAACCCGCCGGCGCCGACGCCGGTCAATTCGCCGTCCACCCAGGGCTGCGCGTCGTCCAGGCGGCGGCCGGCGGCCAGCGCCAGCCGCTGCGCCAACCGCCGCACCGCCGCGTCGTCGGGGAAGCGAATCTCGGTGCGCCGCAGACCGGTGCCGTCGTCAACCCACACCGCATCCGGGGCGGTGACCAGGACGTCGGTCGTCCCGTCGGCGCAGAGCAGCGGATCGAGGATGCCGGCACCGGTGAGCTCGGTCTGCAACACCCGCAGATTGGCCAACACTTCGGTGTCTCCGAGCATCCCGCCGGACTCGGCCCGGATGGCCGCGGCCACCACCGCCGGTCCGAGCGGGCCGGGCTCGCCGGCCAGCCGCTCACGGACGCGGTCGATCAGCGAACCGCTCACGCCGCCTTGCCCTTCGGCACGCCGGCCGCCGGCAGCACGCCGAGCACCTGGCCGGCCGCCGCGGCGAGCGGTGAGCGTCGCCCCAACCGCAGGCCACCGCGGTCGGCCTGTTCGGCGAGTTGCGGCTGCGCTTTGACCGCGGCCAGCAATGGCAGCCCGGCGAGATCGGCGATCTCGGCCGCCCGCAGTCCTCCCGGCGACGGGCCCCGCACCACCAGGCCGACGTTGGGGTTGACGGACGCCAGCACCGGGGCCAGCGCCCCGGTCGCCGCGCACGCGCGCACGTCACAGCGGGTCACGACGACCACCAGGTCGGCCGCGCTCAGCGCCGCTTGAGTCGCGTCGCTGAGACGACGGGGAAGGTCGCAGATGACGCTGACCGACCCACGCCGGCCGGCGTCGACGACGGCGTGCACCGGCGCGGCCTCCAGCTCGTAGCCGCGGCGAGTGCCCGACAGCACGCTGACTCCGCGGTGGCGTGGCAGCGCATCACGCACCGCCGACCAGGTGAGCCGCCCGCCCTGCAACGCGAGGTCCGGCCAGCGCAACCCCGGAGTGGTCTCGCTGCCCAGCAACAAATCGAGGCCGCCACCCCACGGGTCGAGGTCCACCAGCAGCGCATCGCCGGCGGTCCGGGCCAGGGCGACCGCCAGCGAGGAGGCGCCCGCCCCACCGCAGCCGCCGATCACGGCGACCGCGTGGCCACGCGACCCGTCGTCGCGCATGGATTCGGCGGCGTCGGCCAGCGCGCCGACCAACTCCGCTTCCTGCCCGGGCAGCCGCAACACGTGCGCGGCCCCGACCTCGACGGCGGCCGCCCACGTCGCCGTGTCGGGTTCGGCCGGGGTCAGCACCGTCACGTAATCGCGACGCGGCAGCGCCCATCGCGCGCAGCGAGCGGCCGCCCCCGCGTCCAGCACGACGGCCGCGGCCGCGGCCCACGTCTTGCGGCTGACCGGAGACGCGTCGCCGGCGTGCACCACGCGAACGCCGGCGGCCGCGGCCACCCGATCCAACTCGGCGCGCAGGTCGGGGTCCGCCAGTACCGCCAACACTCCCGCCGAATCGGCCGCTCCGGAGACGCTGGTCATCCGACCACTGTGCGGGGCCGTGACCTTGGCACAACAGTCCCAAACGGGGATTTGTGGATAGAGACGCGAGTGTGCACAAACGCGTCGCGGGGCCATGCCGCCAGCGACGACGCACGCGCTTTCCCGCAACGCACGCAGAGCCGAGCCCGACGCCGCGAAGCGAGAAAACTGACCGTAGAAAAGGGACGACCCCCGCCAGGGGGGGAGGAGGCGAGGGTCGTCGTGCATCAGCCCCGGGGGGTCGGGCTGATACACCCTCGGCTCAAGGCCGAGTAATGCTTACTATACACATGACAAGCCGGAGTAACGCAAGAGATCATTTTCTGGAAAACCAGCTTGAGCCGCGTAAACACCGCTTCGCCCGCGTCCCGAACCCCCTGAGCGGCCATTTCCGGTGCGGGATGGCGGCCTTGCCGGACCACCGACCTATGCTGGTTCCGTGACCGTCTTCGACCCCACCGCGGAGCAGTCGGCCTCGGATCAATCGGCGTCAACCACCGCTTCTCATGCCCGCACGGCGGCCTTCTTCGACCTGGACAAGACGATCATCGCCAAGTCCAGCACCCTGGCTTTCAGCAAACCGTTTTTCAACCAGGGCCTGCTCAACCGCCGCGCCGTGCTCAAGTCGAGCTACGCGCAGTTCATCTATCTGCTCTCCGGTGCTGATCATGACCAGATGGATCGGATGCGCGCCCACATGACCAACATGTGCACCGGCTGGGACGTCGAACAGGTCAAGTCGATCGTCAACGAAACGCTGCACGACATCGTGACTCCGTTGGTCTTCGCCGAAGCCGCCGACCTGATCGCGGCCCACAAGTTGTGCGGGCGCGACGTCGTGGTGGTGTCGGCCTCCGGGGAAGAAATCGTCGCGCCCATCGCCCGCGCGCTCGGCGCCACCCACGCGATGGCGACCCGGATGGTCGTCGAGGACGGTCGGTACACCGGCGAGATCGCGTTCTACTGCTACGGCGAGGGCAAGGTCCAGGCGATCCGCGAGCTGGCCGCGCGCGAGGGCTACCCGCTGGAGCACTGCTACGCCTATTCCGACTCGATCACCGACCTGCCGATGCTCGAGGCCGTCGGCCATCCCAGCGTGGTCAATCCCGACCGCGGGTTGCGCAGGGAGGCCGTGGAGCGCGGTTGGCCGGTGATCTCGTTCTCCCGGCCGGTGTCGTTGCGTGACCGCATCCCCGCGCCCTCCGGTGCCGCTATCGCCACGACGGCCGCGGTGGGCATCAGCGCGCTGGCCGCCGGCGCGGTGACGTATTCGTTGTTGCGCCGCTACGCCTTTTAGCCCGTTTTAGCGACCCAGCAAACGGGCGCCTGGCGCCATGGGATTTCCTTCGCAATTGGGCCTTGCTGTGCTAGGGGTCTAGTAGTACAAAGGAACCACGGAAGCCCGGTAAGGCCAAGGTCGAGCCGGAAGAGAAGGTTCGTTCTCCCGACCCGGGCGCCCAGCACGGTGCTCGGCACCCACGCGGAGTCATAGCCGCGAAGATGGCAGAAGTGTTGCGGGCCTGCGAAATTGCGAAAATGCGGAAGGTATCGACGGCCCTTTGGGTGGGGTTGCAACCATAAGCGTCGCGAGATCGCCGAGGCCAACCCACGCAGCCCCGAGATGCACGCTTGGTAACCGAGCCCCGTGCTAGCGGGCGGCGGACCGAACATTCGGAACGTCGCCCGCTCTACCTTTTTGTGCCCGTTTTCCCGGCGTCGGCAACCGGTTCAGCTACTTGTTCGACATCGCGTCGGCGATCGACACCGCCTCCTGCGCACCGGCTTTCATCGCCCGGCAACACAGCACCAGCCACGCCCCCACCCCCTCGGGCGTGCCGTCGGCGAATCCTTGCGCGGCGTCGCGATACGCGGCGGGCTGACGCATCCAGCTGACCTCGGGCACGCCCAGCCCGTGCGGGTCCAGCCCGCTGGCGATGGTCACCAACCTCGACACCGCGCGGGCCACCACACCGTCGGAGCTGCCGAACGGCTTCAGCGTCAGCAGCTCGCCGTGGGCGACCGCGGCCAGCACCGGCGCCGGCACCTGGGTGCGCCCGTTCACCAACTCGGCCAACAACTCCAGTCGCGGCCCCACCCCGGCATCGGTGCGCGGGCGGCCGAGCCGCTCGTCGTCGACCTGCTCGGCCGCGGCCAGCACGTGCAGGCGGGCCAGCGCCTGCAGCGGCGCCCGCCGCCAGATGGCGACGACGGGCCCTTCGCCACCCTCGAGCGCCTGGGCCACCCGAAGCGCCCCCGCGAACACCGGGTCGCTGATCTGCCCCGCGTCGGCGAGGTCCTCCAGCCGGACCGGGCCGCCGTCCAACACCGACGACGCGCGCGCGGCCCGCAGCGCCGCCTCGGCGGCGGTCACCGGCCAACCGCGCAGGTTGGCGCGGTGCCGGTGGGCACGGCCCAACGCTTCGCGGGCGCGGTCACTGGCCTCGGCGACGCCGGGCAGGTCCATCAGGGGGGCCAGCGGATCTGCTGTCACAACCTCACAACCTATCCCCGCCGGATTCACCGCAGCCGCGGGATGGCGTCGAGCAACTGCTGGGTGTATTCGTGCTTGGGGTCGGTGAACAGTTCCTCGGTGGGCGCCTGCTCCACCACGCGGCCCGCCCGCATCACCAGGACGTCGTCGGCGATCTGCCGGATCACCGCCAGGTCATGGCTGATGAACAGATAGGCCAACCCCAGTT
Organism: Mycobacterium sp. 1482292.6; assembly: GCF_001672995.1. Lineage (NCBI taxonomy): Bacteria > Bacillati > Actinomycetota > Actinomycetes > Mycobacteriales > Mycobacteriaceae > Mycobacterium > Mycobacterium sp. 1482292.6. Next base: position 25,764 of record NZ_LZKV01000154.1, read on the forward strand.
CGGCCTGCAGCTCGGCCAGCAGGTCGAGTATCTGCGCCTGCACTAAGACGTCGAGCGCCGACACCGCCTCGTCGCACACCAGCACGTCGGGCCGCAGCGCCAGCGCCCGGGCGATGGCCACCCGTTGCCGTTGGCCACCCGACAGCTCACGGGGCAACCGATCCAGCACCGACGACGGCAGCGCCACCTGGTCGACGAGGTCGTGCACCGCCTGGGCGCGTTGCCTGCGGTCGCCGACGCGGTGGATGCGCAGCGGTTCCTCGATCGCGCGAAACACCGAGTACATGGGATCCAGGCTGCTGTAAGGGTTTTGAAACACCGGCTGCACGCGGCGGCGGAAGGCCAGCTGCCGATCCCGGGGCATCGCGTCGTCGATCCGGGTGCCGTCGAAATCGACGGTGCCCGAGGTGGATTGGAGCAGGCCCAGCACCATGCGGGCCAGCGTCGATTTCCCCGAGCCCGATTCGCCGGCGATGGCCAGCGTGCTCGCGCGGCGCAGCCGAAACGACACCGCGTCGACCGCACGGAATTCGCTGCGCCGCCACGGCGCCCCGTGTGACTCCCGGTAGACCTTGGTGAGATCCGAGGCGACGAGGATGTCCTCGGTCGGGGTGGAGGCCGGCCGGCTCCGGCGCGTCAGCGACGGGGCCGCCGCCACCAGCCGCCGGGTGTACTCGTGTTGCGGCGCGCGCAGAATCGACTGTGCGGCACCGGATTCCACCACGACCCCGCGGTGGACGACGACCACGTGCTCGGCCCGTTCGGCGGCCAGCGCCAGATCGTGGGTGATCAGCAGCAGCGCGGTACCGAGTTCGGCGGTGAGCCGTTGCAGATGGTCGAGGACCTGGCGCTGCACCGTGACGTCGAGCGCGGACGTCGGCTCGTCGGCGATCAGCAGCCGCGGCCGGCCCGCCAGCCCGATCGCGATCAGCGCGCGTTGACACATGCCGCCGGACAGCTGATGCGGGTAGCGGCCCGCCTGCCGGGCCGGATCCGGCATGCCCACCGCGGCGAGCAATTCCACCGCCCGCCCCCGCGTTCCCCGATCACTCATGTTGGCGCGCAGGGCTTCCCGGATCTGGAACCCGACCTTCCACACCGGGTTGAGGTTGGTCATCGGGTCTTGCGGGATATAGCCGATGTGCCGGCCCCTGATCGAGCGCAGCGCTCGGCGATCGGCGGTCGAGATGTCGACGCCGTCGAACATGATGCGCCCGCCCGTGATTCGGCCTCCCGGCGGTAGCAGCCCGAGAATCGCGGCGGCGGTGGTGGATTTGCCCGATCCCGATTCGCCGACCACCGCGACGGTCTGGCCGGGCAGCACGCGCAGATCCACCCCGCACACCGCGGCGTGCTCACCGAAGCTGACCTCCAGGCCCTCGACCGACAGCAGCGGGGACGCCGCGCCGCTCACTTTGCGCCGCTCTCCCCCGCAAGCGGGAGGTGCCCCCGCCTCATCGCCGCGCTCTACATCGTCGCCGGCGGTCACGCCCGCCACGCCCTCGAGGCCGGATCGAGCGCGTCGCGCAGCGCGTCGCCCATCATCATGAATGCCAGCACGGTCATGGCCAGCGCGCCGGCGGGGTAGAACAGGATGGGTGAGCCGGCCCGCAGCCGGGTCTGAGCGAGGTTGATGTCGCCACCCCACGACACCACCGACGGCGGCAATCCGACGCCGAGGTAGGACAGCGTCGCCTCGGTGACGATGAACAGGCCCAGGGCAATCGTGGCCACCGCGATCACCGGCCCCAGCGCGTTGGGCAGCGCGTGCCGCAGCAGGATCTGAAACCTGCTCATTCCCAACGCTTTAGCGGCGAGCACGTAGTCGCTGCCCCGCACCGCCAGCACCGCACCGCGGGCGATCCTGGCCACCTGCGGCCAGCCGAACAACGCGAGGATGGCGATCACCGTCCACACCGTGCGGTGGTGCAACACCTGCATGAGGACGATGGCGGCCAGCAACAGCGGCAGGCCGAAGAAGACATCGGTGAGGCGGGAGACCACTGCGTCGATCCAGCCGCCGTAGAAACCGGCCAGCGCACCCAGCGCGCCGCCGACGACGAAGACCAGCAGCGTCGCGCCCAGCCCGACCGTCACCGAGGCGCGCGCCCCGTAGACGGTGCGTGCGTAGATGTCGTGGCCCTGCAGGTCGGTGCCGAACCAGTGCGCGGCCGACGGGCTGCGCAGGCTTTGGCTCGGGTCGGCGTAGCCGGGGTCGGCGTGAGTGAACAACGCGGGAAACAGCGCAACCGCAAGGATGAGGAGGATCAGCGCGGCGGCGATGACGAACTTCGGACGCCGGTGCAGTTTGCGCCAGGTCTCGCCCCAGAAGCCGGAGTGCTCAGCCATAGCGGATCCGAGGGTCCAGCGCCGCGTAGAGCAGGTCCACCATCAGATTGGTGATCAGATAGATGAGCACCAGCACGGTCACGATCGAGACCACCGTGGGAGCCTCCTGCCGGGTGACGGCTTGATAGAGCACGCCGCCGACGCCGTGAATGTTGAAGATGCCCTCGGTCACGATGGCGCCGCCCATCAGCGCCCCCAGGTCCGCGCCCAGGAAGGTCACCACCGGGATCAGCGAGTTGCGCAGGATGTGCACGGTCACCACCCGCGGCCGTGACAACCCCTTGGCGGTGGCGGTGCGCACATGGTCGGCGTGCGCGTTGGCGGCCACCGCGGATCGGGTCAACCGCACCACGTAGGCGAATGACACCGAGCCCAGCACGATTCCGGGTAGCAACAGCCGCGCGAAGGTCGCCCGCTCCCCGACCGTCACCGGCGCGATGCCCAACCGCACCCCGAACACGAACTGCGCCAGGAAGCCCAGCACGAAGATGGGGATCGCTATGATGACCAGACCGGTGATCAGCACGCCCGCGTCGAAGAGGCCGCCCTGGCGCAGCCCGGCGATCACCCCGAATCCGATGCCCAGCACCGCCTCGACGGCCAGGGCGATCACCGAGAGCCGCAGGGTGACCGGAAAGGCATGTGCGAGAACGTCTCTGACCGGAAGCCCGGAATAGGCGCGGCCCAGGTCGCCGTGCAGGACGCCGCCGAGGTAGCGCAGGTACTGCACGATGAACGGATCATCCAGGTGGTACCGGGCGCGCAGCGCCGCGGCCACGGCCGGCGTCAGCGGCCGGTCCCCCGCGATGGCGGCCAGCGGGTCGCCTGGCAGCAGGAACACCATGCCGTAGATCAGCAACGTGGCACCCAGGAAGACGGGCACGATGACGGCGATCCGACGTGCGATGTACCAGCCCATGTTCAAGCCTTGACGAGATTCTCGTAGTCGGGCAACCCGTTCCAGCTGACCTTGACGGCGCTGACCTGAGGCGACCATCCGAGCACGGCGATGTAATACCACAGCGGCACGGCGGGCATGTCGTGCAACAGGATTCGTTGCGCGACGTTGACCAGCGCGTCGGCCTGCCGCAGGTCGGCGGCCGCCTCGGCGGCGGCCAGGCCGGCGTCGAACTCGCGGCTGGAATAGCCGACGTCATTGGATCCCGCGCCGGTGGCGTACAGCGGGGCGAGGAACTCGATCATCGACGGGTAGTCACCGATCCAGCCGGCCCGGAACGCGGTGTCGATCGTGCGGTTGGTGATCTGGGTGCGGAATCCGGCGAACGTGGGCTGCGGCGCGCCGACGGCGTCGATGCCCAGCACGTTCTTGATGCTGTTGGCCACCGCGTCCACCCACTCCTGATGGCCGCTGTCGGCGTTGTAGGCGATGGCGTAGCGCCCGCTCCACGGCGAGATCGCGTCGGCTTGGGCCCAGAGTTGGCGTGCCCGTTCGGGATTGAAGTCCAACGCGTCGCTGCCGGCGATGTTGGGATCGAATCCCGGCAGCGAGCTGGCGGTGAAGTCGCGGGCCGGACTGCGGGTGTTGTTGAAGATCTGCCGACAGATCTGCGGGCGGTTGATGGCCGCCGACAACGCCAACCGGCGTAGCCGGCCTTCCTCACCGCCGAAGTGGGGCAACCGCAATGGCGTGTCGAGCGATTGACTGACGGCGACGGGCCCGCTGGCGGAGTTGCCGCCCAGGTCGCGCTGATAGATCGTCAACGCGCTGGACGGAATGGTGTCCAGGACATCGAGGTTGCCGGAGAGCAGGTCGGCGTAGGCGGTGTCCAGGTTGGCGTAGAACTCGAACCTGAGCCCCTTGTTGCGTGGCTTGCGGTTGCCGTGGTAACCGGGGTTGGGCCGCAAGTCGATTCGGACGTTGTGCTCCCATGCGGGCCCGCCTGGACCGTCGGCGAGTTGGTAGGGGCCGTTGCCGATTGGGTGCTGCCCGAACGCGCCCATGTCCCGAAAGGCCTTCTGCGGCAAGGGATAGAACGCGCTGTGGCCCAGCCGCAACTTGAAGTCGATGGTGGGGACCTTAAGCCGGACGGTGAACTCCCGGTCGTTGAGCACCCGCAGGCCGGACATGGTGGTGGCCGCCGGTTTTCCGTCACCGGCCGGGCCGGCGAGGGCATCGAAGCCGTCGATCGGGCTGAAGAAGCTTTGCTGCAGTTGGGCGTTGGTGCTCGACGCTCCATAGTTCCACGCGTCGACGAACGAATGGGCCGTCACCGGTGAGCCGTCGGTGAACGTCCAGCCGGGCTTGAGGACGATGCGGTAGTTGACGTTGTCGGTGGTGTCGACCGATTGGGCGACCTCCGGCGACGGGTTGCCGGCGGCGTCGTAGGACATCAACCCGGCGAAGAGCCGATCGAGGATCCGGCCGCCCAGGCTGTCGTTGGTCCCGGTGGGGATCAGTGGGTTCGGCGGTTCCCCGCCGTTGACCACCACCAGATCCGGGCTGAGCACGCCGCCACCGCATCCGGCCAGCGAGGCGACCACGAGCACCGCGACGATGACCGTGGCCAGCAAGGCCAACGCGGTCCGCATCGCACGCATGACACCCGACCCTAGGGCCTGAAGCCGTGCGGCGGTGAAGTGCCCGGGCCGGCCCGCACGACTTAAACTCGGGCGGTGACCGTCGCCTCCCTGGCCTCCGAGGGGGCCGCCTATGAGGCGGGCCGTCTGGTGGCGGCGCTCGGCATCCCCGCGATCGGTTTGCTCTGCCTGATCATCGGGCTGGTGACGCGCTCGCGCGGCCGCCGGCGGCCGCCGGCTTACCCGCAATACCCGCCGAGCTTCCCCGCCGGCCCCGGCTACCCCTACCCGCCGCCGGGTTACCCCGCGCCGCCCTATCCGGCTTATCCGGGCTACGCGCCGCGACCGCGGACGCCCAAGTCGGCCACCACCCTCATCACCATCGGCGCCGTGCTACTGGCGTTCGGGATCTTCGGGAACCTCGCCGTCACCGCCGCGAGGCTGGGTAAGTCGCACCGGGCCGACACGTCCCTGCGGGTTGGCGATTGCATCACCGAAAGCGACTATAAGGCACAGCGTTTCGATTCAACCCCGAGTCGCGGCTGCGCCGACCCGGCGGCGACCTATGAACTCGCCTTCAAGGGCGGCGCCTCGGACAGTTGCCCCGACGGCAAACGAGAACACTCCGTCTATGACCGCTTCACCACCGACACGAGGATCCTGTGTTTTGCCGTCAACCTGAAAGAGGGCCAGTGCTATTTGATGCTCAGTGATGGTGAAGCGATGACGATCAGGTTGGGCGACTGCGGCAGGTCGAACAGGGTGCAGGTCAGAGTGAGTCGGCGCATCGACGGCAGCACCGACAGAACCCAATGCGCGACGGACGAAAAGGGCGTCGGCTACCCCGTTCCCGCGCGGGTCTATTGCCTCGTCAGAGCCGATTGACCCCCGCTCAGACCGCGGTGATGGGATGCACCTGCAATTCGCAGGCGTCGATGGTGGCCGCCACCGTCAGCACCATTTCGGTGTCGGGTGGGTTGACGCGCAGGTCGGTGTAGGTAGGGCACGCGCCGCCACTGCCGTCCAGCGCCATCCCCTCAACGATGGCCTGCCCCTGCGCCGATATCGACAGCGGCACGGTGGGCGGGACGTCGGTGCCGGCCGGCAGCCCGCCCAAGTAGCCGCGCGGCGTGGGCCGCGCGTGAATCAGTGGGCCCCCCGCGCCCGAATCGACCCAGGCGTATCCGGTGAGCGTGCACGGTTCGGCGCCGCCGGCGAGGGTGAACAGCAGCGTCACCGCGCGATGACCCACCGCCCCTTCCGCCGGCGAGGCGGTCACGGCGACCTGCTCCGACCGGCACGGCGTGGCCTGGTCGCCGCTCTCCAGCGGCATGGCCGACGCGGGCCAACCCGGCACGGCGGCCACCGCGTAAATCGTTGCGGCCGTGGCAAAGCTGGCAAGTAGTCGGCGGCTGCCCCGCTCATGACCCGGCACAGGAGGTGATTATCCGGCACGGGCGCACTTTTGACCCCGGATTCGCGCGCACGGCTACCACTCGCACAGCTACGCCTCACCCGGCTAGGCTCGCACTCGGCCACCAGCGCACGGCCGCCGAACGGCGAAGTCTCGACTACAGGAGAGAACTTAGTGACCGCCACCAATTCCGCAGGCCCCTCGTCCTATCCGCCGCCGGCGCCGTTCGCCGAGCAGGCCAACGCGGGTGAGGAGCTGTACCGCGAAGCCGAGCAGGACCGGCTGGCGTTCTGGGCCAAGCAGGCCAATCGGCTGTCGTGGGAGACGCCGTTCACCGAGGTGCTGGACTGGTCGCAGGCGCCGTTCGCCAAGTGGTTCGCCGACGGCAAGCTCAACGTCGCCTACAACTGCGTGGACCGCCACGTCGAGGCCGGCCACGGGGATCGGGTCGCCATCCACTGGGAGGGCGAACCCGTCGGCGATCACCGCAGCCTGACCTACGCCGAACTGCACGCCGAGGTGTGCAAGGCCGCCAACGCGCTGACCGACCTCGGTCTGGTCGCCGGTGATCGGGTCGCGATCTACCTGCCGCTGATTCCCGAAGCGGTGATCGCAATGTTGGCCTGTGCGCGCCTGGGTTTGATGCACAGCGTGGTGTTCGCCGGCTTCACCGCCAAGGCGCTGGCGGCCCGCATCGCCGACGCTTCGGCCAAGCTGCTGATCACCAGCGACGGCCAGTTCCGCCGCGGCAAGCCGGCCCCGTTGAAAGACGCCGCCGACGAGGCCGTCGCGCCCGGTCCCGACGGGGACAGCCCCATCGAGCACGTACTTGTGGTGCGGCGCACCGGAATTGACGTGTCCTGGAACGACGACCGCGATCTGTGGTGGCACGACGTCGTCGGCGCCGCATCCGACGAGCACACCCCGGAGCCCTTCCACGCCGAGCAACCCCTGTTCCTGCTGTACACCTCGGGAACCACCGGCAAACCCAAGGGCATCGTGCACACCAGCGGCGGCTACCTGACCCATGCCGCCTACACCCACTACTACGTCTTCGACATCAAGGCCGAGACCGACGTGTTCTGGTGCACCGCCGACATCGGCTGGGTCACCGGGCACACCTACGGCGTGTACGGTCCGCTGGCCAACGGCGTCACCGAGGTCCTGTACGAGGGCACGCCCGACTCGCCCAGCCAGCACCGGCACTTCGAGATCATCGAAAAGTACAGCGTGACAATATATTACACCGCGCCCACGCTGATTCGCACGTTCATGAAGTGGGGCCGAGAGATCCCCGACGCGCACGACCTGTCCAGCCTGCGGCTGCTGGGTTCGGTCGGCGAACCGATAAATCCCGAAGCGTGGCGCTGGTATCGCAAGGTGATCGGAGCCGACCGCCTTCCCATCGTCGACACCTGGTGGCAGACCGAGACCGGCGCCACGATGATCTCGCCGCTGCCCGGAGTCGCTGCGGCCAAACCGGGTTCGGCGATGCGGGCGCTGCCGGGCATCTCGGCAAAGATCGTCGACGACCATGGCGAGCAATTGGTCCCGGGCATCCACCAGGGTGAGCACGTCACCGGCTACCTGGTGCTCGACCAGCCGTGGCCGTCCATGCTGCGCGGCATCTGGGGTGACCCCGAGCGGTACGTCGAGACCTACTGGTCCCGGTTCGCCGAGCACGGCTGGTATTTCGCCGGCGACAGCGCCTATTACGACCGCGACGGCGCCATCTGGGTGGTGGGCCGCATCGACGACGTCATGAACGTCTCGGGGCACCGGCTGTCCACGGCCGAGGTGGAGTCGGCGCTGGTCGGCCACGCCTCGGTCGCCGAGGCGGCGGTGGTCGGGGCGACCGACGCGACCACCGGCCAGGCCATCTGCGCGTTCGTCGTCCTGCGCTCCGATTCCCAAGTGCACGACGGGATCGTCGACGAATTGCGCGTCGAGGTGGCCCGGGAGATCTCACCGATCGCCCGCCCGCGCGAGGTCCACGTCGTACCCGAGCTACCCAAGACGCGCAGCGGCAAGATCATGCGCAGGCTGCTGCGGGACATCGCCGAAAACCGCGAACTGGGCGACACCTCGACGCTGCTCGATCCCGGCGTGTTCGACGCGATCAGGGCGGCGAAGTAGTCGCCGCGGTTCAGCCCGGCAGCGGGCTGAACCCCGCGCCGGGCCGGTGTTTGGAGTTGATGTCGGCCAGGATCGCGTTGAACGACTGGACCACGGCCGGCGTGTGCAGCGGAATGTACTTGATGACGCAGGTCGGCAGGTTGTCGCTGAAGGCCCCGTGGATCATGCCGACCAGCTGATTGTTGACGGTGACCGGCGCACCGGAGTCGCCCGGTTGACCACAGACCTGCATGACGATGGTGCCCGGCGCCTGGCCCATGCCCCAGGTGACGCCGCACGAATTGCCGGTCGTGCGGCCCTGTTTGCAGGCGATCTCGCCGAAGGCGGGGTCCGGCCCGATGCCGCTGATCAAGAAGCCGTTGAAGTTGGCCACCGGCGTCACCTTGGCGGGGTCGAACTTGATCACCGCGTAGTCGAGGTTGTCGTTGCCGGCGACCATGGTGCCCAGCACGCCGGCGTTTTCCGCGCCCTCGGCGGTGACCTGGGCGCCCGGGCCGCCGCAATGCGCGGAGGTGAAACCGATCAGCTCGCCGGCGGCGTCGCCGCCGATCGTGGTCAGGGTGCACATGGTGTCGCCGTTGATGACGATGCCGGCCCCGCCGCCGATCGGAATCCGGACGTCAGCGGCGGCGGCGCGGGCAGGCGAACCCAGCACAGCCGCGAGCAGGGCGACCATCGCCAGTAAGAAGCATCGGTGCGCCCTCCGCACGGCCCCACTCCCATCGGTCGGCCGGACATCGCGACCGGCTTGGCCGAGTCTAATCGGCAACCATGTGATGGTCGCTTTGCAAAGCGCGTCGCCCGCGCGGCGTCGCCGACCGCCTTCTGTGCGAAGCGAACTGGCCTCGGCACTCTCGAACCCCGCGCCGCAGTGCCCGGCCGGCCTCGTCTGGCTTCTCCTGTCCAGGCACCGCATGGCAACATGAACCGCGACGACAGCGAGCCGGGCAACGACGAAAGAGGACCGTCTGTGAGCAAAGCCGATGGCAAGAACGGTGTGCCCAGCACCCTGACCACCATTCCGTTGACCGACCCGCATGCCAAATCCGCCGAGCCGTCGATCGGTGACCTGATCAAAGACGCCACCACCCAGGTGTCCACGCTGGTGCGCGCCGAAGTCGAACTGGCGCGCGCCGAAATTACCCGGGACGTCAAAAAGGGGCTGACCGGGAGCGTCTTCTTCATCGCCGCGCTGGTGGTGCTGTTCTACTCCACCTTCTTTTTCTTCTTCTTCATCGCCGAGCTGCTCGACACCTGGCTGTGGCGCTGGGCGGCGTACCTCATCGTGTTCGGCGTGATGGTGGTGGTCGGCGCCCTGTTGGCGCTGCTGGGCTTCCTCAAGGTCCGCCGGATCCGTGGACCGCGCCAGACGATCGAATCGGTCAAGGAGACGCGCACCGCGCTCACCCCGGGCCACGACAAGGCCCCCGGCGGTGCCCGGCAGCTCCCCGAGTCGCAGGGCAAGCACGCGAAGGCCGCAAACGGCGCCGCCGCCGATCCATCGGGTTGGTAGATGGCGCCGCCCGATCCGTCGGTAACCCGCATCGACGGGCCGTGGCGCCATCACGATGTGCACGCCAACGGCATCCGCTTCCACGTCGTCGAGGCCTCAAGCGATGCCGACGCCCGGCCGGCGACGTCGCGCCCGCTGGTGATGCTGCTGCACGGTTTCGGATCGTTCTGGTGGTCGTGGCGTCATCAGCTGCGCGGGCTGCGCGGGGCGCGGGTGGTGGCCGTCGACCTGCGGGGTTATGGCGGCAGCGATAAGCCGCCCCGCGGCTACGACGGCTGGACGATGGCCGGCGACGCGGCCGGACTCATCCGGGCGCTGGGCCACGCCTCGGCGACTTTGGTGGGCCACGCCGACGGCGGGCTGGGCTGCTGGGCCACCGCCCTGCTGCATCCGCGGCTGGTGTCGGCGATCGCGCTGATCAGTTCGCCGCACCCGGCGGCGTTGCGGCGATCGACGTTGACGCGACGCGACCAGGGTTACGCGCTGTTGCCGACGCTGCTGCAATACCAGATACCGTTGTGGCCCGAGCGCCTGTTGACCCGCGACGACGCCGCCGAGATCGAGCGCCTGGTCCGCAGCCGCAGCTGCGCCAAATGGCTTGCCTCCGAAGACTTTTCCGAAACAATCGGCCACCTGCGCACGGCCATCCAGATCCCGGGGGCCGCGCACAGCGCACTGGAATATCAGCGCTGGGCCGTCCGCAGCCAGCTGCGCGACGAGGGCCGGCGCTTCATGAGATCGATGAGCCAGCAGCTCAGCGTTCCGCTGTTACACCTGCGCGGCGACGCCGATCCCTACGTGCTGGCCGACCCGGTCGACCGAACGCAGCGCTACGCACCTCAGGGACGCTACGTATCCATCTCCGGCGCAGGGCATTTCAGCCACGAAGAGGCGCCCGAGGAAATCAACAGGCACCTGACGAAGTTCCTCGAACAGGTGCACCCGACCCGGGCGAGGTGAGCGCGGTGGCTCAGCCGACGCAGGACCCGGTGCCCACCAGCTGGGTATCGCCGACCCGGGCAAGCTGACTGGCCACCTCGTCGGCGGTAAGCACGAACCCGGTGTCGGGGTCGTCGACCGCCGCGCCGAACACCACCCCGAGCACATGCCCGTCGAGATCGATCAGCGGCCCACCCGAATTACCTTGCTCCACACTGGCTCTGATCGTGTAGACGTCACGGGTGACCGGCGCCGGATCGCGGTAGATGTCGGGACCGCTCAGCTTGATCAGCTCGCGGATCCGGGCCGGGGTCGCGGTGAAGTTCCCACCACCGGGATACCCCAGGACCACGACGCTGGCGCCGGTCTTCGCGTCGCCCTGGGCGAAAGTCAACGGCGGCGGGGGCAGGTTGGGAACGGACAGGATCGCGATGTCGACCGCCGGATCGTAGGACACCACCGTGGCGTCCAGCGGATTGCCGCTGGCGTAGATCTGAACGCTGTTGGAACCGGCCACCACGTGCGCGTTGGTCATCACCCGGTCGGGCGCGATGACAAAACCACTGCCCTCCAACACTTTCTGGCAGCTGGGGGCCAGGCTGCGCACCTTGACCACGCTGGGCGCGGTGGCCTGCACCACCGGGTTGCCGGCCAGCTCGGGATCGGGCGAGGCGACCGGGATGACGGGGGTGCGGCTGAACGGCTCCAGCACCGCGGGCAGACCGGAGGTGTTCAGCAGCGCCGAAAGCCGCTTGGGCACCGTCTTGAGCCAGGGCGGCGCTACGTCGTTGACCTGAGCCAACACCCGCGAGCCGCGGACCGCCGCGGCCAGTTCCGGCTGGTCTTTGGACTGGGTCAACGGCGTGGCCAGCAACCACGCCGCGGTCAACACCACGACCAGCTGGACCGCCACCCCGATGACCGAGTCGACCGTTCGGATGGAACGGCTGCGGATCGCGCCCCGGACGGCGCGTCCCAGCACCACACCGGCGACCTCACCGATGACCACCAGCGCGAGGATCAGGAACAGTGCGGCAAACAATTTCGCGCGCGGGGCGGCGATGTGGCTGACCAGATGCGGCGCCAGCAGCACCCCCGCGATGGCGCCCAGCAACACCCCCACGAACGACAGCAACGAGCCCAACGCGCCCGACCGCCAGCCCGAGACCGCCGCGATGAACGCGACCGCCAGCACGGCGACATCCAGCCACTGCGATGGGGTCATCGAATTCACCGCAGCCCGCCCCCCTCGCCGACCAACGCCATCGCGGCGTCCAACTCCCGCTCGTCGGTGGTGTCCCACGGCTGGGCCCAGCCCGCGACGTCGAGCAGCGCAGAAATCACCTGGCCAGTGAATCCCCAGACCAGCATCTCGTTGAGCAGAAACGCCGGGCCGGCCCACCGGCGGCCGAGATCGCCGCGGTACACCATCAGCCGGTTTTCGGGGTTGACGAAGGCGCGCAACGGAACTCGCGCCACGATCGCGGTTTCGGCCTCGTTGACGACGGCCACCGGACCGGGATCAGGCGAATAGGCCAGCACCGGGACGACGTGGAACTGCGACGGCGCGATGAACATCTTCTCCATCGTCGCCAGGGGATAGAGTCGGCTGACGTCGATCCCCGTTTCCTCGCGGGCCTCGCGCAGCGCGGTGTCCACCGGGCCGTCGTCGGTGGGATCGGAGGCGCCGCCGGGAAACGCCGCCTGGCCGGCGTGGTGGCGCAGGGTCGAGGCCCGCACGGTGACCAGCAGGTCGGCGTCGTCGGGGAAACCACCATCGGGCGGGCCGGATTCCGAACCGGAGAACAACACCAGCACTGCGGCTTCCCGGCCGCCGCCGCGCAGGGCCGTCACCGCGGACGCGGCCTTGCTGGTGATCATCGCCAGCACATCGGCCGGCAGTCGGCGCCGGGCCGCATCGGGAACGTCATCGACATGGTCGAGCAGCGGACGCAGCCAGGACGGGCAGGCGTCAGGCCGCAACGGAACGGCCCCGCGCGCCGGGGCGGGGTCCCCATTCCGCAGGGGCGAACCCCCAGCACTCACGGCCCCTCCAGTCGGTTCAATTTTTCCGCTTATCCCCTGTCTTTGCCGATCGCGGCCGCGATCTCATCGGCAGTGGTGAAAGCTCGTGGCAGCGTCTGGGCAACGCTACCGTCCGGCCGCAGGACCACCGTCGCGGGCATCACATTAACCACCCGCAGCGCGGCCGCGACCCGGCGACGACCGTCCTGCAGGGTCGGCAGGCGCACCCCGAGCTCGGCCAGCCGCAGCAGGGCGGCCGTCTCGTTCTCGTCTTGATGCACCGTCACCACCGTCACGTCCGAACCGGCCCGACGTTGATACTCGGCCATCGCGGGCAGTTCGGCGGCGCACGGCGCGCACCAATACGCCCACAAGTTGAGGACCACCCGGCGTCCGGCCACCGCGCGGCCGACGTCGACAACCGAACCGTCGGCGGCGCACTCCGCCGTCACGCCGCGCAGCGCCTCGGGGCCGGGACCGTTTCCCGCGCCGGGGCACGGCGGCAGGTTGGCGCGCTGCCGCGGCCCCGCCAACGCGGCGGGCGTATCGGCGTCGCGGTGTTCCCGGTCGGCCACCGGCCGGTTGCCCGCGGGCGTGGCAGTCCTGTCGGAGTCGTCGCGCAGCTGGGCGACCAGCGCCGCGATCAGCGCCACCACCACCGCCAGGATCGCGATGTGCCAGCGGGCCCTGCGGGTCAGCGTCGGCCTCCAGGTAGGCATTGCGTCCCTGCGCGTCGGTCGCGGACCGGCTTACAGCCCGGCCAGGGCGAGCAGGTGCTCGGTCTCCGGCCCCTTCACCAGGGGCGCGGCCAGCGCCGCTTCGGTGGGCCCCAGGCCGAAGGAGGGGCAGTCTTTGGCGATCAGGCAGACGCCGCACGCCGGTTTGCGCGCGTGACACACGCGGCGGCCGTGAAAGATCACCCGGTGGCTCAGCATGGTCCACTCACCGCGTTCGATGAGCTCGCCCACGGCGTGCTCGATTTTGACCGGGTCCTTGTCGGCGGTCCAGCGCCACCTGTGCACCAGCCGCGCGAAATGGGTGTCGACGGTGATGCCGGGGATCCCGAAGGCGTTGCCCAGGATGACGTTGGCGGTCTTGCGTCCCACCCCCGGCAGCGTGACCAGTTCCGCCATGGTCGACGGCACCTCGCCGTCGAAGCGTTCGACCAGGGCCTGCCCCAAACCGATCAACGAGGAGGCCTTGTTGCGAAAGAAACCGGTCGGGCGGATCAGGTTCTCCAGTTCGGCACGGTCGGCTTGCGCGTAGTCCAGCGCCGAGCGGTACCGCTTGAACAGCGCCGGGGTGGTCAGGTTGACCCGCTTGTCCGTGCTCTGCGCCGACAGGATGGTGGCGACGGTCAGCTCCAGCGGCGTCGTGAAATCCAGCTCGCAGTGCGCATCCGGAAATGCTTGCGCCAGAGCACGATTCATCCGTCGCGCCCTTCGCACCAGGCCCACCCGGGTTTCCTGCGACCACCGTCGCGCATCGGCGCCGCCGGACGGGGCCGGAGCCGATTTCGAACGCCCGGACGACTTCGCCGCTGTCACCTACGACAGAGTACTGATTTCGTGATCTGGCCGAGACCCCGTGTTGATTCAAGGCCATGTTTACTCTTCGTGTGTCGTGGTTGCTGGTGGCCGGCGTTCCGGTGCTGCTGATGCTGGCGGCGCTCGGTCTTGGGCGGCTCGAATCGGAGCTCGCCCCCCACGCCACGGCGGTGGCCGACGTCGACGAATTCCTCGAGCTTGCCGGCGGAGTGGACATGCACACGCTGGCGTCCGAAGGCATGCCGGAGGCGTTGGAATACCTGCGTCGGCGCGAGCTCGCGCAGCTGCCCACGGCCCCGACGAGCGGGCGCACCGGCGGCCCGCGTCACGCCGCGCCGTCGTTCGCCGTCGGCTTCGTCGATCGCGACGAGATGACATTACCGACGCGGATACACGGCCATTCGCACGTCAATCCGCAGTTTAGGGCACCTCGACACGCCAATCGTGTGTAGCGTTGGCACGTTGGACACAACGGCGTACCTCTAGACTCGTCACGCGAGCAAGGGGTTAGCCTGCCCGTATCACATTAATTTTCTGGGAAAGTTGAAGAGGCAACGTGGACGAGATCCTGGCAAGGGCAGGAATCTTCCAAGGGGTTGAACCCGGCGCAGTCACAGCACTGACCAAGCAGCTGCAACCCGTCGACTTCCCCCGCGGACACACGGTCTTCGCCGAGGGGGAACCCGGTGATCGGCTGTACATCATCGTCTCGGGGAAGGTGAAGATCGGTCGCCGTTCCCCCGATGGACGCGAGAACCTGCTGACGATCATGGGCCCGTCGGACATGTTCGGCGAATTGTCGATCTTCGACCCGGGGCCTCGAACGTCCAGCGCCACCACCATCACCGAGGTGCGGGCGGTGTCGATGGACCGTGACGCGCTGCGGGCGTGGATCGCCGACCGCCCCGAGATCGCCGAACAGCTGCTGCGGGTGCTGGCCCGACGCCTGCGCCGCACCAACAACAACCTGGCTGACCTCATCTTCACCGACGTGCCCGGCCGGGTGGCCAAGCAACTGCTGCAGCTCGCCCAGCGGTTTGGCACCCAGGAGGGTGGCGCGATGCGGGTCACCCACGACCTGACGCAGGAAGAGATCGCGCAGCTGGTGGGGGCGTCCCGCGAGACGGTGAACAAGGCGCTGGCCGACTTCGCCCACCGCGGCTGGATCCGCCTGGAGGGCAAGAGCGTGCTGATCTCGGACTCCGAACGGCTCGCGCGCCGAGCCCGCTAATCCGCGCGGCGCTTCACCGTTCCCCGCCTCACCAGCCCCATGGGCACCGTCTGGGCACCATGCGGTTACTTCACAACGTGTTAGCGCCGGCGCTATCGCATTTCAGAAAAACTGTGCGCTCCCAGAGCCGGAACCGATGCGGCGGTAGTGACTGGCGGGGACGCCCTACGCCGACGACTCGGCGCGCAGGAAATTGAGCTGCACCTGCACCGACCATTCGGCGGCATCCCAGAGCTTCTCGTCGACATCGACATAGACGTGTTCGACGATGCGGCGGGCGCTGGCGTCCTCCCCCAGCTCCCGCAACGCAGAACGCACCTGATCGAGGCGCTCCCGCCGGTGCGCAAGATAGCCCTCGGCGACGCTCGCCAGGTCGGTCAGCTCGGGGCCGTGTCCGGGCAGTACTCCCCGTCGGCCCAGCCCGCGCAGGCGCCGCAGGGATTCCAGGTAGTCCGTCAGGCTGCCGTCCTCCTTGTCGAGAACGGCGGTCCCGCGGCCCAGCACGGTATCGGCGGTCAGCAAGGCATCGTCGAGCAGGAACGACAGCGAATCGGCGGTGTGGCCGGGCGTCGCCATGACCTTGATCTTGAGGCCGGCGGCGTCGATCACCTCGCCGTCGGTCAGCTCGCCGCCCAGGCCGCGCAGAAAACCGCTCCCCGCCGAGCGCACGGTCGCGCCGGTCAGCTCGACCAGCTTGTCGATGCCGTCGGTGTGATCGCTGTGCCGGTGGCTGATCAGGACCAGGGCGATACGGCCCAGCGCGGCGACCCGCGCGATGTGGTCGTCGTCGTCGGGCCCGGGATCCACGATGACCAGTTCGTCGCTGCGCGGGCCGCGCAACACCCAGGTGTTGGTACCCTCGAGCGTCAGCAGACCGGGGTTGTTTGCCAACAGGACCGACGCGGTGTCGGTGACCGCCCGCAGCTTGGCGTACGCGGGGTGGGTCAGCGACTCGGCGGCCTCGGTCACGGGCGTCAGCCGACCTCGACGATCAGCTCCACTTCCACCGGCGCATCCAGTGGCAGCTCGGAGACGCCGACCGCCGACCGCGCGTGCGCGCCATGCTCGCCGAACACCTCGCCGAGCAGTTCGGAGGCCCCGTTGATGACGCCGGGCTGGCCGTTGAACCCCGGGGCCGACGCCACGAACCCGACGACTTTCACCACCCGGGTCACCGCGTCGATGCCCACCAGCGAGTTGACGGCCGCCAGCGCATTGAGCGCGCAGATCCGCGCCAGCGCCTTGCCGTCGTCGGGGCTGACGTCGGCGCCGACCTTGCCGGTTCCCAACAGCTTTCCGGCCTGCATCGGCAACTGCCCGGAGGTGTAGATCAGGTTGCCGGTGCGCACCGCCGGGACGTAGGCGGCCAGCGGCGCGACCACCTCCGGAAGCTCGAGGCCGAGCTCCCCGAGCCGGGCCTTCCAGGAAGGCTGAGCGCTCATCGAGAAAGGCCTTACTTGGGGCGCTTCAGGTACGCGACGTGCTGCTCGCCGGTCGGCCCTTGCAGCACGGACACCAACTCCCAGCCGTCGGCACCCCACTGGTCGAGGATCTGTTTGGTGGCATGCGTCAGCAGCGGGACCGTGACGTACTCCCATGCGGTCGGTTGGCTCATGCCGCGAGCTTATCGGGTCGGGCTAGCATGCGAAGGTGGCAACCACATCGAGCGGCGGAGCTGCCGTCGGCTGGCCTGCGCGCTTGACGAAGGCCCGTTTACATTTCGTGACCGGCAAAGGCGGTACGGGCAAGTCGACCATCGCGGCGGCGCTGGCACTGACGCTCGCCGCCGGGGGCCGCAAGGTCTTGCTCGTGGAAGTCGAAGGCCGCCAAGGGATTGCGCAACTCTTCGACGTCCCGCCGCTGCCATACCAAGAGGTGAAGATCGCGACCGCCGAACGCGGCGGTCAGGTCAACGCCCTGGCGATCGACATCGAGGCCGCCTTCCTGGAATACCTCGACATGTTCTACAACCTGGGCATTGCGGGTCGCGCGATGCGCCGCATCGGCGCGATCGAGTTCGCGACGACGATCGCGCCCGGCCTGCGTGACGTGCTGCTGACCGGCAAGATCAAGGAGACGGTGATCCGCGTCGACAAGAACCGGCTGCCGGTTTACGACGCGATCGTCGTCGACGCCCCGCCGACCGGACGGATCGCGCGCTTCCTCGACGTCACCAAAGCCGTGTCCGATCTGGCCAAGGGCGGCCCGGTGCATTCGCAGGCCGACGGCGTGGTGAGGTTGCTGCACTCCGAGCAGACGGCCATTCACTTAGTCACTCTGTTGGAGGCGTTGCCGGTCCAGGAAACGCTGGAAGCCATCGAGGAGCTCGCCGAGATGCAGCTGCCGATCGGCAGCGTGATCGTGAACCGCAACATTCCGTCTTATCTGCAGCCTGCCGACCTGGCGAAGGCCGCCGAGGGTGACGTTGATGCGGACTCGGTGCGGGCCGGATTGGAAAAGTCCGGAATCAGCTTGAACGACAAGGACTTCGCAGGTCTGCTGACCGAGACCATCGAGCACGCGACGGTCGTCGCGACCCGCGCCGAGATCGCACAACAGCTCGAGGCGCTGAAGGTGGCGCGACTGGAACTACCGGCCATCTCCGACGGGGTCGACCTCGGTAGCCTCTACGAGCTGTCGGAATCACTTGCGCAGCAGGGGGTTCGATGAGCACCACGCCCAAACAGCTTGACATGGCCGCCATCCTGGCCGACACCACCAACCGTGTGGTGGTGTGCTGCGGCGCCGGCGGGGTGGGCAAGACCACCACCGCGGCCGCGATCGCGCTGCGCGCCGCCGAATACGGGCGCAACGTCTGCGTTTTGACGATCGATCCGGCCAGGCGGCTGGCCCAGGCGCTGGGGGTCAGCGACCTCGGCAACACGCCGCAACGCGTCCCGCTGGCGGCGGAGGTTCCCGGCGAGCTGCACGCGATGATGCTCGACATGCGCCGTACCTTCGACGAGATGGTGGTCCAGTACTCGGGACCCGGTCGCGCGCAGGCGATTCTGGACAACCAGTTTTATCAGACCGTCGCCAGTTCGCTTGCCGGCACGCAGGAGTACATGGCGATGGAGAAGCTGGGCCAGTTGCTGGCCGAGGATCGCTGGGATTTGGTGGTCGTGGATACGCCGCCGTCGCGCAACGCCCTGGACTTCCTGGACGCGCCGAAGCGACTGGGCAGCTTCATGGACAGCCGGCTGTGGCGGCTGCTGCTGGCGCCGGGCCGCGGCATCGGGCGGTTGGTCACCGGCGCAATGGGTTTGGCGATGAAGGCGATGTCGACGATCCTGGGTTCACAGATGCTCGGCGACGCCGCGGCGTTCGTGCAGTCGCTGGACGCCACGTTCGGCGGCTTCCGCGAGAAGGCCGATCGCACCTACGCGCTGCTGAAGCGGCGCGGGACGCAGTTCGTCGTGGTGTCGGCGGCCGAGCCCGACGCGCTGCGCGAGGCGGCGTTCTTTGTCGACCGCCTGTCGCAGGAAGGGATGCCGCTCGCCGGGCTGGTGTTGAACCGCACCCATCCGCCGTTGTGCTCGCTGCCGGCCGAGCGGGCAATCGATGGCAGCGAAATGCTGGACCAGGACGGCGATTCCGAGTCCGCGTCGCTGGCGTCGGCGGTGTTGAAGATTCACGCCGACCGTGCGCAGACCGCCAAGCGGGAGATCAGGCTGCTGTCGCGGTTCACCGGGGCCAACCCGCACGTGCCGGTGATCGGGGTTCCGTCGCTGCCGTTCGATGTTTCGGACTTGGAGGCGCTGCGGGCGCTCGCCGATCAGATCACTTCGGTCGGTGACGATGCGGGCCGGGCAACGGCCCGCTGAGGAACCGACCGGAGCCCGTCGTAACAGAAACGTAATGACGAATGGCGGGACGTCGGCCCTACCCGCGCCGATCGACCGGCGGCCCGTCGGGCCGGTGAAGATCAGCCGACGCTGCGGGTCCGCCTCTTGTCGAAGAAGTCCGCCCAGGAAACCACCTCGGGGTGCTGCTTGAGCAGGGCGCGGCGCTGCCGCTCGGTCATGCCGCCCCAGACCCCGAACTCGACCTTGTTGTCCAGCGCGTCTGCCCCGCATTCCTGCATCACCGGGCAATGACGGCAGATCACGGCCGCTTTACGCTGGGCCGCTCCGCGGACAAACAGTTCGTCGGGATCGGTGGTCCGGCAGAGCGCCTTCGAGACCCAAGCGATCCGTTCTTCGGCATCGACACTGCGGAGTACCCCTTGTGCGGCTGCAATGTTTGTCCTACGCGCCGCCGGCCGTATTGGTGACACGAACTGTTCCCTTTCCCTACCGGCCGCCCGTCACGGCCGCCCTCCTCGGGTGCAGATCCTGACCTAGCGATCTACGCCACACTATGTACGTCGGTGTTACCTGAATCTCACCGTGTGTCTAAGTTAGGTGGTCAGGTGCCAATTGCGCAACAGTCCGATAACGCTTTTTTTGGGACGGGCGTGCCGTCTCGTACCAAACGATAGGCGAAGAAGTGATCTTGCACACTCTGTTGCACGTCTGACCTGTGACGCAACTGCAAATTCAGACCCGCCGCCACCGGTCTCAAGATGACGCAAATTTTGGAAGAACGTGCAGCGTGGCGGCGTGACTGGGGGCCGCTACTGTAGTAGCCATGTCAGACCGCCCCCCGGCCGCGCTCACGATCCTCAAGCTTGCGGGGCTTTGTTTGTTGGCCAGCGTCGTCGCCACGGCTCTGCTGTTCCCGTTCGCCGGCGGAATAGGACTGGTGTCCAATCGCGCCTCGGAAGTGGTGGCCAACGGCTCGGCCCAGCTGCTCGAGGGCGAGGTGCCCGCCGTGTCGACGATGGTCGACGCCAAGGGCAACACCATCGCCTGGCTGTATTCGCAGCGCCGGTTCGAGGTGCCCAGCGACAAGATCGCCAACACGATGAAGCTGGCCATCGTCTCCATCGAGGACAAGCGGTTCGCCGACCACAACGGCGTGGACTGGAAAGGCACCCTGACCGGCCTGGCCGGCTACGCCCGCGGCGACGTGGACACCCGGGGTGGCTCGACCATCGAGCAGCAGTACATCAAGAACTACCAACTGCTCGTCACGGCGAAAACCGACGCGGAGAAGCGCGCGGCGGTGGAGACTACCCCGGCCCGCAAGCTGCGCGAGATCCGCATGGCGTTGACGCTGGACAAAACCTTCACCAAGCCCGAGATCCTGACCCGCTATCTGAACCTGGTGTCGTTCGGCAACGGCTCGTTCGGCGTGCAGGACGCAGCCCAGACCTACTTCGGCATCAACGCGTCCGACCTGAACTGGCAGCAGGCGGCGCTGCTGGCGGGCATGGTGCAGTCGACCAGCGCGCTCAACCCGTACATCAACCCAGAAGGCGCGCTGGCACGGCGAAACCTGGTGCTGGACACCATGATTCAGAACATTCCGCAGGAGGAGGAAGCACTGCGCGCCGCCAAGGCCGCGCCGTTGGGCATCCTGCCGCAGCCCAACGAGCTGCCCCGCGGCTGCATCGCTGCGGGCGACCGCGCCTTCTTCTGCGACTACGTCCAGGAGTACCTGTCGCGGGCCGGGATCAGTAAGGAACAGGTGGCCCGGGGCGGCTACCTCATCAAGACGACGCTGGACCCGGATGTGCAGATCCCGGTCAAGGCGGCCATCGACAAATTCGCCAGCCCGACCCTGCCGGGGATATCGAGCGTGATGAGCGTGATCCAACCCGGCAAGACGTCGCACAAGGTGATGGCCATGGCCAGCAACCGCACCTACGGCCTCGACGTCGACGCCGGCCAGACCATGCGCCCGCAGCCGTTCTCGCTGGTCGGTGACGGCGCGGGATCCGTCTTCAAGATCTTCACCACGGCCGCGGCCCTGGACATGGGCATGGGCATCAACGCCACGCTCGAGGTGCCGGGCCGGTTCCAGGCGAAGGGCATGGGTAGCGGCGGGGCGAAGGGCTGCCCTAAGGACAACTGGTGCGTGGTCAACGCCGGTAACTACCGCGGGTCGATGAACGTCACCGACGCGTTGGCCACCTCGCCCAACACCGCGTTCGCCAAGCTGATCCAGCAGGTCGGTGTGACGCGCACGGTGGACATGGCCATCAAGCTGGGGCTGCGGTCCTACGCCGACCCCGGCACGGCCCGCGACTACAACCCCGACAGCAACGAGAGCCTGGCCGACTTCGTCAAGCGGCAGAACATCGGCTCGTTCACGCTGGGCCCCATCGAGGTGAACGCACTGGAGCTGTCCAACGTCGCGGCCACCCTGGCCTCGGGCGGCACCTGGTGCCCGCCCAACCCGATCGACAAGCTGGTCGACCGCAAGGGCAACGAGGTCGCCGTCACCACCGAGACCTGCGACCAGGTGGTGCCCGACGGTCTGGCGAACACGCTGGCCAACGCGATGAGCAAGGACGCCCTGGGCGGCGGCACGGCGGCCGGTTCGGCGAGCGCGGCGGGCTGGGACCTGCCGGTGTCCGGGAAGACGGGCACCACCGAGGCGCATCGCTCGTCGGGCTTCGTGGGCTTCACCAACCACTACGCGGCGGCCAACTACATCTACGACGACTCGACGAACCCCACCGATCTGTGCTCCGCCCCGCTGCGCCACTGCGCCGAGGGCGACCTGTACGGCGGTAACGAGCCGGCCCGCACCTGGTTCACCGCGATGAAACCGATCGCCACCAATTTCGGACCCGTGCAGTTGCCGCCCACCGATCCCCGCTACGTCGACGGGTCGCCCGGGTCACGGGTGCCCAGCGTCGCCGGCCTGGATATCGACGCGGCACGCCAACGCATCAAGGAGGCCGGCTTCCAGGTCTCCGACCAGAACAACTTCGTCAACAGCAGCGCGAAGCAGGGCGAAGTGGTCGGCACGACGCCGAGCGGCGCGACGATCCCGGGCTCGATCATCACCATTCAGGTCAGCAACGGCATCCCGCCGGCCCCGCCGCCGCCACCGGAAGGTGCACCGCCGCCGGTCGGTTCGCAGGTCGTCGAGATCCCGGGCCTGCCGCCAATCACCATTCCGCTGCTGGCGCCGCCACCACCGGCGCCCGGCCAGCCGCCGCCGCCATAAACGTCGTGACGTCAAGAGATACGCTGCCAGTCCCCGACCGGCAGTAGGCTGCCAGCATGGCTGATGCTCAAGTCCCGATAGCCCGGCTCCTCCCCGGGCCGCCTCGCGGCCCGCATCCTCGCCGAGCCGTGCCCGTCCTGATACGTGCCGGCGCCGCCACCCTTGCTTCGAGCGTCGCCGGCCTCGGCTATGCCGCGGTCATCGAGCGCAACGCGTTCGTCCTACGCGAGATCACCATTCCCGTGCTGTCCCCCGGCTCGACTCCGTTGCGGGTGCTGCATATCAGCGACCTTCACATGACGCCCGGGCAGCGCCGCAAACAGGCGTGGCTGCGCGAACTGGCCGGCTGGGAACCGGACCTGGTGGTCAACACCGGCGACAACCTGGCCCACCCCAAGGCGGTGCCGTCGGTCATCCAGGCCCTGGGTGACCTGCTTTCTCGCCCGGGTGTCTTCGTGTTCGGCAGCAACGACTACTTCGCGCCGAAGCTGAAGAATCCGCTGAACTACGTGACCAATCCGTCGCACCGGGTCCGCGGTGAACCGCTGCCCTGGCAGGACCTGCGGGCGGCGTTCACCGAGCGCGGCTGGCTCGATCTCACCCACACCCGCCGCGAGTTCGAAGTCGCCGGCCTGCACGTCGCGGCCGCGGGCGTGGACGACCCGCACCTGGACCGGGACCGCTACGAAACCATCGCCGGCCCGGCCAGCCCGGCGGCGAATCTGCGGCTGGGACTGACCCATTCGCCCGAGCCCAGGGTGCTGGACCGGTTCGCCGCCGACGGCTATCAACTGGTGATGGCCGGGCACACGCACGGCGGCCAGGTGTGCCTGCCGTTCTACGGCGCGCTGGTGACCAACTGCGGCCTGGACCGCTCGCGCGCCAAGGGACCGTCGCGCTGGGGCGCGAACATGCAGTTGCATGTGTCCGCCGGCATGGGGACCTCGCCGTTCGCGCCGGTGCGATTCTGCTGCCGCCCGGAGGCGACCCTGCTGACGTTGATCGCCACCCCGATGGGCGACCGCGACACGGCCAGCGACCTGAGCCGTTCGCAGCCAACAGCATCGGTGCGTTGACCGGCCAGACCCGGATCGCGGTCCGCAGCCGCTCGCGTTGCTGGACCGACAATGCGATCCGGCTGATCCAGGCCGACGCCCGGCGCAGCGCCGACACCCATCTGCTTCGCTATCCGCTGCCGTCGGCGTGGAGCATGGGCGGTCCCGGCGCCCAGGTCGCGCTGTACCTCAAAGACGAGACCACGCACATCACCGGCAGCCTCAAGCACCGGCTGGCCCGCTCGTTGTTCCTCTACGCGCTGTGCAACGGCTGGATCGACGAGGGCACCACCGTGGTCGAGGCGTCGTCGGGTTCGACGGCGGTGTCCGAGGCCTATTTCGCCGCCCTGCTGGGGCTGCCGTTCGTCGCCGTGATGCCGGCGGCGACGAGCGCGTCGAAGGTGGCGCTGATCGAAGCCCATGGCGGCCGTTGCCATTTTGTGCAGAGCGCCAGCGAGGTCTACGCCGAGGCCCAGCGGATCGCCCACGAGACCGGTGGCCACTACCTGGACCAGTTCACCAACGCCGAACGCGCCACCGACTGGCGGGGCAACAACAACATCGCCGAGTCGATCTTCGAGCAGATGCGCGAGGAGGAGCACCCCGTCCCGGAGTGGATCGTGGTCGGGGCGGGCACCGGCGGAACCAGCGCCACGATCGGGCGCTACATCCGGTACCGGCGCCACGCCACCCGGTTGTGCGTCGTCGACCCGGAGAACTCCGCGTTCTTCCCCGCCTACGCCGAAGGCCAGAACGACCTGAACGACCTGGTGCTGCCCGGCTCGTCGCGCATCGAGGGCATCGGCCGGCCGCGGGTGGAGCCGTCGTTTCTGCCCGGCGTCGTCGACCGGATGGTGGCCGTTCCGGACGCGGCCTCGATCGCGGCCGCGCGGCACGTCAGCGCCGTGTTGGGGCGCCGGGTGGGGCCGTCGACGGGGACCAACCTGTGGGGTGCGTTCGGCCTGCTCGCCGAGATGGTCGCCGAGGGCCGCAGCGGTTCGGTCGTCACGCTGCTCGCCGACAGCGGCGATCGCTACCGCGACACCTATTTCAGTGACGAGTGGGTGCGGGCGCAGGGATTGGATCCGACCGGCCCGGCCGAGGCGCTGGTCGAGTTCGAGCGATCGTGCACCTGGACGTGACCTCGCGCACCGCGGTTTGGCCAGCCGACGGCCCGGTGCGATAGGCTGTCGGAGCTTCAAGCGGGGTGTGGCGCAGCTTGGTAGCGCGCTTCGTTCGGGACGAAGAGGCCGTGGGTTCAAATCCCGCCACCCCGACCAGTTGGACATCCGTCGCTCGTCAGCCGCGGCGGAGGGTCGCGACCGGCGTCTGGCCCCCGTCAACCGGGGTCCGTCCAGAGTCGGTATCGGGCGCAATCGGCGGAAACCCGGCCGATATAATGGATCTCACCGTCATGCTAAGCAGACAGCATCGACTTTCGTCGCCGTCATAGCTAATCAGTGATCGCCTCGCGAGACCGCAGGCTGCAGAAAACGGCGCGGAATTGCCTGTAACCGGTCTCGAAGCATGAGGGCGACATTCAGTGACCAATTTTGACGATCTGACCCTGTTCACCGACGTTCTGCGCGCCATCTATTCGGCGGACGCGTCTGACTTCCCCCAGGTGCTCGACGACCTGACCAGCGCGGCCGCGCGCTGGGTGCCGGGGGCTCAGGAAGCGGGGATCACCGTCACCAGCCGGCAGAACGAGATCAGCACCCCGTCGGTCACCCACGACAGCGCCCGCCTGCTGGACGAGTTCCAGCAGCGCCACCTGGAAGGGCCGTGCGTGCACGCCGCGTGGACCCGCAAGGTCGTCGTCATCGACGACCTCGAGATGGACCAACGTTGGCCGAAGTATCAGGCCGACGCGCTCGCCCACACGCCGATCCGCAGCGTTCTGTCGCTGCCGATGTTCGCCGACGAGCTGAGCATGGGCGCCCTGAACTTCTATGCCGATCGCCCGCAGGCCTTCTCCGAGGACTCCCGTCGGATCGCCGCCATCTTCGCGACGCTGGGCGCCCTGGCGTGGAGCAACGTGGTGCGCACCCAACAGTTCAAGGAAGCCCTGAGCACCCGCGACATGATCGGCCAGGCCAAAGGCATCCTCATCGAGCGCTACGACCTCGACGATCAGACCGCCTTCAACACGCTGATCAAACTCTCGCAGAGCATGAACACCCCGCTGCGGGACATCGCGCGCCGGGTGATCGATGACGCCACCCGGCGCTGACACCGGCGTGACGGCCCGAACATGCTGTGGCGCAGAGGCTCTCGTTAGGCGTCCCACTCCGGTTCCAGCCGCTGCGGCCGGGCGTGGGGAGCGACCCCGGGTGTGCGCCGCGGGCCCCGGCCGGGAACGGTGGCGATTCGCGTCCAGCTGTGCAATTGGGTGCGCGCCACCAGACGGCAGTGATGGGTGCTGGCCAGCCGGCGAGCCGCCTTGGTGAAGGTCTGGTTGGTCACCACGACCGTCCGGTTGCAGCCATGGTGCAGCGCCCCGGCCACGACCTGCTGGACCGCGGCCACGCCCACCGCCTTCGCCAGCCTTTTGCATTGAACGGCCATGCGGGCACCGTCCTTCTTGGCGATCAGGTCCACGCCGTAGTCGCCGGTGCTCGCCGTCGGGGTGACGCTGTAGCCCGCGATCCGAAGCTGTGCCGCAACGAATTCCTCGAACTCGGTGCCCGACATCCGATCGATGGTCCGCAGCCCGGCTTTCGCGCATTTGAGGTCGCGGCGTCGCTGCGCGTCGGCCTGGTGGCGATCCCGTTGCAGCGAAAGCCACCACAGGATGGCCACCGCGGCGGCCAGGCCGACCAGGCCGGCCGCGCATCCCGCCGGCAGGCTACCGGTGGCCCGCTGCGTGAAATACCAAGGGAGCGCTAACCCCAGCGGCAGGAGCGACCCGAGCACCTTCTCCATCGTCCGCTGAACCTAGTGGATGCCACCGACAATCCAGCGCAGGTTCGCGGTCGCGGCGCGGGGCTCACGCGGGCCGGGGAGTCTTCCGGAAGAGCCGATCTCAGGCGCAGTCGGCGCACACCGGAAGGCCGGCGCTCGACGTGCGCATCCGGCTACGGTGCTGGACCAAAAAGCAGCTGGAGCAGGTGAACTCGTCGGCCCGCTGCGGAATCACGGTCACCGACAGCTCTTCCCCGGACAGGTCGGCGCCCGGCAGCTCGAAGAAGTGCACATCGTTGGGGTCCTCGTCCACCACGGTGGTGGCGGCTCCCTGCAGGGTCGGGGCCAATTCGCGTAGCGAGGACTTGTCCGGGGTGTCCGCGTCGGATATACGGCGTGCGTCGTAGTCAGTGGTGGTCGCCATCGGTGTTCCTTCCTGCTCCGGAACGGGTTGACGCACTTTCCTGTACTCACCCGTGGCGCAGGCAGTACCCCGTTCGGGGGTGTGCTACACCATTGCGACCGAAAAAATGTGCCCAATTCACCCGCTCGCCGCGGGATCAGGCGCGTACCGATTCCGTCAGCTGCTGGGCGGTGGCGCCGGCTGGTCGGAATGCTTGGCATGCCAGCGCAGTTCGGCATCGCGAACCTTGCGGTGGGTGCGCAGCAGCCAGGTCGCGCTCAGCGCGCCCAATATGACGGCGGCGATCAGGGCGACGGCGCCGACCACCAGATGGCCGGCGGCCACGGCGAACAGCCCGACGGTGAGGGCGATCACCGCGAGGGCCGACCCGGCAAGCCCGGGTGCGTTGGCGCCGTTCTGGAGGGATTCGCCGGCGTGCGCACGGGTGGTACGGGCATGGTCGACTGGGGCGTTCTTGCGGTAATCCAACGTCATTCCTCGTCGAAAACTATTGTGTGCCAGCGTCATTCAATACATACGGCTAGGTCGGATCCGCTGGCAAGCACGGCACAGCCGTCCCGGCGCAGCGGATCATCACCCGGGGTACCCGTCGGCCCAGGGACCAAACGAAGGGTGGACCGTGTCAGTCACGCCCTGCGTGGGTATGCCGGGCACATGATTTCACGATCGCATGCGGGCGGGTGCCCCGGCACCGGCGCCGGGAGCCTGCCCTGACGGCGCGCGGCGGCCGCCCCGCCGTCCTGTTCGACGTCGACGGAACCCTGGTGGATTCCAACTACCTGCACGTGCACGCCTGGCAGCGCGCGTTCGACGCCGAGGGCATGGTGGTGGCGTCCTGGCAAATCCATCGCTGCATCGGTATGGACGGATCCACGCTCGTGCGCAAGCTCTCCGACGACGCCCCGGCCGACGTCCAGGAGCGCCTCAGCGACAAGCACAGCGAGTACTACCGGGAGATCACGCCGCTGCTGCAACCGCTGCCCGGCGCCCGCGACCTGCTGCGCCGCGTCGCCGAGCTGGGCTTGCAGGTGGTGCTGGCCAGCTCGGCGCCCGAAGACGAGCTGGAGATCCTGCGCAAGGTGCTCGATTGCGACGACGTCATCTCCGAGACGACGTCGTCACGCGACGTCGACACCGCCAAGCCCGAACCCGGCATCGTGAACGTGGCCCTGGAACGCGCCGGTGTGGACGCTGAACACGCCGTGTTCGTCGGGGACGCCGTATGGGACGCACGCGCCGCGTCCGGCGCGGGAGTGCCGTGCATCGGGCTGTGCAGCGGCGGCATCGCCCGCGCGGAACTGCAGGAGGCGGGGGCCGACCCCGTCTTCGCCGATCCGCGTGACCTGCTCGAACACCTGACGTCCACCCGGATCGCGGCGCTCGCGCCCGGTCGCTGACCGGCGGGGTCGCGTCACTCGCCGTGCGTCCGCAGCATCAGTGGCAGCACCCACCAGAAGAAGGTGAACAGCGGCAGCGCACACCCTCCGGCTATCAGGCCCACGGTCCGCCCGGCCACCGCGGCGAAGATGATCGTGGTGAGGCCGATGACCGCCAGACCGAGCAGGGCCAGCCCGGCATAGGCACACCGGTGTGCGGCCGAGACCAGGACTTGTAGCCGATGACGCCGGAAGAGCATCCGGTGCATGGCCACCGGCGCGATCAGCAAGACGGTCGCGCACACCGCGCACACCACACTGGCCAAATAGACCACCCGCATCGGCGGCCCCAACACGTCGAAGCGCTGCTGGAACGGCAGGGTCAACAGGAATCCGGTCAGCAGCTGCACCCCGGTCTGGACCACGCGCAGCTCCTGCAGCAGGCTGTTCCAATTGCGGTCCAGCCGTTGAACTTCTGTCTCGCCGCGCGCACGGCGATCCCACCGCTGGTCCGATTGCGGATGGTCGACGTCCATAGCCCCGATCATCGCACCTGCGCCGGGCGCGCAGACCGCTTCAGGCCGGCGGTGTCCTCGAGAAAAAACGCAGAATAGGCGCCGAAATCGACGAGATGCGAAATTGGAATTGCCGCATCCGCGCCAAAGGCGTTGTCAGGCAAGCGATGGGTAAAGCGCGGCGCTAGCTGTTGAGTGTGCCGTCCCGCACGCCGGTCAGTGCGTCGTCGAGCGTCGGATACAGCGGGAAGGTCTTGTCCAGACCGGTCAGGTGGATCGGCCTGCGGGTGGCCGGACCGCGTGCGACCACGCCGAACCCGGTCTGCTTGCCCAGCTTCTCATACGTCGCGGCCAGGATCTTCAGGCCGACCGAGCCGAGAAACTCCACCGCCGAGAGATCGATGACCAGCGCCGTCGGGCTATCGGCGACGACAGCGCTAATGGCTTGTTCCAGCGCGGGCGCCGTGACCAAATCGATTTCGCCGCTGACACTGACCACGGACACCCCGTCGTGGTCTTCAACCAACGTGGTAATCGAATCAGGAGCTGACAATGGCAATCCTTTGTCCTGGGCCTTGAGTGCCTTAAGCGTGGTTCAACCCTAGCCTGCCGTTACGAACTGCGAGAAGAATATGCCCTCTACACGTGCCCCGCGACAACCCAGGCTAGTCTCGCAAAAGGAACTGCAGACCGCAGGGCGCGACGTGGCTACTCGGGAGGCCAGATGTCAGATTCGCCGTCGGATTTCAACAGTACCGGCGCCGCCGCGCAGACCGTGGGTATTTCCAGCGAGGGCCTACTGCCGCAGCTAGTTCAGCATCTACGGCAGAATCGGACGATTTTGCGCGAGGAATGGGCCCGCCGCATCACCGAGGCGCAGTTGCTCACCGCGATGACCCCGGAGGAGATTTTCTCCGAGGCGACGACGGTGTACGACAGCTACGTCGAGGTGCTCGAGACCGGTAGCGTCGAGGCACTGCAGGACTACGCGCGCGACCTGTCCGAACGCATCATCCCGCGCGGTGTGGAGACCGACGAGGTACTCGGCATCGTCCTGCTGCTGCGCGACGTGCTCGCCCGCTCGCTGTTCGAGAAGTACCAGACCGACTTCGACATGCTCAATCGGGTGCTGGACGCCTACGAGCCGGCGGCAAACCGCATCGCCAACACGGTGGGCGTGTCGTTCGTGCAGGAACGCGAGCGCATCATCCGCCAGCAGCAGGAGGCGATCCGCGAGCTGTCGACGCCGGTGCTGCAGGTGCGTGAGCAGCTGCTGATCCTGCCGATCATCGGCGTGCTGGATTCTCAGCGCGCCCGCCAGGTCACCGAACAGCTGCTGCGGGCCATCCGCGCGAACCGGGCCAAGGTGGTGGTCATCGACATCACCGGTGTGCCCACCATCGACTCGACGGTAGCCAACCACCTGGTGCAGACCGTCGACGCGTCGGGGTTGATGGGTGCCAGCGTGATCATTACCGGCCTATCCTCCGAGATCGCGCTGACGCTGGTGACCATCGGGCTGGACCTGTCGAAGATGAACGCGGTCGGCGACCTGCAGGGCGGCATCGAGGAGGCCGAACGCCTGCTGGGCTACGAGGTCACCCGCACCGGCGAATAGACCGGCTAACCACCATCGACACGAGCACGCTATGCCAGTACCGATCCTGAAGCAGGGCTCGATTCTCATTGCGTCGGTACAGGCCGCGCTCACCGACTCCGACGCCGAACGCCTTCGTTACGACCTCATGGAACGGGTCAGCCAGTTCCGCGCCCAGGGCATCATCGTCGACGTCACCGCCATCGATGTGATGGATTCCTTTGCCGCGCGGTCGCTGCGGACCATCGCGCACATGACCCGGCTGCGCGGCGCGGACACCGTGATCGTGGGGTTGCAGCCGGAGGTGGCCTTCGCGATGGTGCAGCTGGGTCTTGAGTTCGACGACATGAACACCGCGCTGGATCTTGAAGAGGGCCTCGCCCTGCTGAATCGCCAAGGCGGCGTGGGGAAGTCAACGATCGGGCTCGACGGTGGCGGCTGATATCGTCGTCGCCATCGACCACCCCGACGACATCGTCGAAGCCCGCAAGGCCGGACACCAACTCGCCCTCGATCTGGGATTCTCCCTTACCGACGTCACGATGATCGCCACGGCGATCTCGGAGATCGCGCGGAACATCACCAGCTACGCGGGCCGCGGCGCGGTTCGGGTCGCCGTCGCCGATCGGGAGGGACGCGAAGCCCTGGTGGTGCGCGCCGAAGATCAGGGCCCCGGCATCGCCGACATCGAGCGGGCGATGGAAGACGGCTACACGACCGGACGGGGTCTGGGCATGGGCCTGCCGGGTGCCCGCCGCCTGATGGACCGGTTGGTAGTCGAGTCGACCCTGGGCCAGGGGACCGTCATCGAAATGTGGAAATGGGTTCCCCCTCGTGCATAAGAACGGGCGTTTCGGACCTATCGAATGGGCAAGGGCGGGTAGGCCTTTGCCGAGCGAGGACACCTCCGGTGATCGGGGCATTGCCGTCGACATCGCCGGTACGGCCGCATTGTTCGGACTGGTGGACGGGCTCGGCCACGGGCCTGCCGCCGCCGACGCCGCGCTGCGGGCGGTCGACACGGTCACGCGGGCCGCGTCGGAGCCGATCGAAGTGTTGATCCAACTCTGTCACCGGGTGTTGGCCGGCACCAGAGGAGTCGCAATGACGTTGGCGCGGGTCGACTTTGCCGACAACACGGTGACGTGGGCCGGCGTGGGCAATGTCACCGCCCATCTGGTGACCAAGGCACCAACCGGTATCCATATCCAGTCCACGGCACGTCTCATTGGCGGCATCGTCGGTTATCGCATACCGGAAATCAGACCAGCGCAAGCCGTTTCGATTCGCCCCGGTGATCTGCTGCTGATGCGGACGGACGGAATCATCGAAGACTACCTGGACCATATCGACTTTTCGGCCCCGGCGGTCGCCATCGCCGAAGGACTCCTCGGCAAGGACGCGAAGGAGACCGACGATGCGATGGTGCTGGCCGCGCGGCACCGGGGAGTGACGATGTGAACGCCCACCACGACTTTTACGACCAGTACGAGGCCGCGTTACGCGCCTACGTCGATTCGCGTGACGAGGCGACCCTGTCGGTCGGCAACGAGCTCGGGCGCAGGGCCCTGCAGGAGCAGATCAGCCTGCTCGACATCGTCGAGCATCACGTGCGGCTGGTCTTCGAAATTGCGACGGACGTGCGCGTGGATGCGCCGATCGCGCTGGAGTTCCTGCTGCAGCTGCTGGTTCCGCTGGACGTCGCGACGCGTGGCTTCATCGACGGCAACAGACGCTACGCCGAACAACGGGCCCGCGCCGAGGGGCTGGCCGATCGCGACAAATTCCGCACGGCACTGGTGAATTCCCTGCAGGAAGGCTTCTTCGTCGCCGATCACGAGGGCTCGGTGGTCGAGATGAACAGTGCCTTCATCGAGATCCTCGGGTATTCCAGCGAGGGTCTGCCGTATCGATGGCCGCACCCCTGGCTGGTCGACACCAAGACGGCGGCCGAACAGATAACCCGGGTGCTGAGCCACGGCCGGGCCGACTACGAAACACCGATTCGCCACGCCGACGGGCATCTGGCGTGGGTGAAGGTGAGCATCAACGCAGTCAAGGAAACCGGCAGCGATCGAGATGCCTACGTGGGAACGATCCGTGACGTCACCGCCGAGCGCGCCTTCGCGGCCCGGGAGAGCGCGGTGCTGCGGCTGGCCACCGCGGTGGCGGTGGCCAAAAGCGTGGACGAGCTGCTGTCGATCACCCTCGACGAGTGCAGCGCGGCGATCGACGTGCAGCGGGTAATCGCGGTCTCGTGGCCCAACGGTGACGGCGACCCGACCGTCCAGGTGGCGGGCGAGCCGTCCGCCTCGTCATGGCGCGCGCTGGAGCCGTGGTTGCGCAACACCTTTCAGGACGCGCGCCACCAGCTGCCGCTGACGGCGAAAACGATTGAGGCGCCGGGGAATCCAGGCAAGGCGCAGGGACTGGTCGCGGTGCTCTCCGGCACCGGGAACCTGGCGCTGTGGCTCGAGCTGCGCACACCGCGGTGGGTCAGCGGGGAGGATCGGCTGCTGGTCACCGTGTTGATCAGCCACCTGAGTCTGGCCATGCAGCACGTGCGCCAGTTCGAGAGCGCGCGCGAGACGTCGCTGACCTTGCAGCGCGCCATGCTGCCGCCGGTTCAGCCGCCGCCGGGCTTCACCGTTCGCTACGAACCCGCGGTGCCGCCCTTGGAGATCGGCGGCGACTGGTACGACGTGCTCCCGATCGGCGAGCACCACATCGGCATCGTCGTCGGCGACTGCGTGGGCCGCGGCCTGCCGGCCGCCGCGATCATGGGGCAGCTGCGCAGCTCCGCGCGGGCGCTACTGATCAACGGCGCCGAACCCGCGGTGCTGCTCGATCAGCTCGACTCGGCGGCGTCGCTCATCCCGAATGCGTACTGCACCACGGTGTTCCTGGCGATTCTGGACACCGAGACCGGGGTGCTGCAGTACAGCAACGCCGGACACATGCCGGCCGTGCTGGCCGGGCCGGAGCCCGGCACGACCACGCTGTTGACCGATGCCGCGTCGGTGCCGCTCGCGGTCCGCCGGACCGAGCCGCGCCCGCAGACCACCCAGGTGCTGCCGCCCGGCTCGACGCTGATGCTGTTCACCGACGGCCTCGTGGAACGCAAACACGAATCGATCGACGACGGAATCGCCCGCGCCGCAGACGTTCTGGCGCAGACCATGACATCACCCCTGGACACCGTCGCCGATGAGGTGCTTCGTAAGCTGGCTCCGGCAGCGGGATATGACGACGACGTCGCGATGGTGATCTACCGCCATCAGCACAGCCCGCTGCGGATCGAAACCGTCGCCACCGCAGACCAATTGGTCAGCATCCGGCATCGGCTGGCGGACTGGTTGCGCGCCGGGGGCATCGGTGAAGACCTGACCGCCGACATCGTGCTGGTGGTCAACGAGGGGTGCACCAACTGCGTCGAACACGCTTACCGTGGTTTCGCCGCCGGAACCATGCTGCTCGAAGTCAGCCTCACCGACGACGAAGTGCGCACCCGGATCACCGATTACGGATCGTGGAAGACGCCGGCCGCCAACCCGGGCAACGGTGGCCGCGGCTTACCGCTGATGCGGATGCTCAGCGATTCCATGGACCTGGACACCACCGCCGCCGGCACCACCGCCGACATCACCTTCCGACCGCCGTCAGCGGCCGGCTGAGGCGGGCGGGGGACGTATGCGACCGCCGGCGCGCCGTTTGCCAGCCCCCGGTAGCGGGTAGACATCGGCGTGACCCACGCATCGACCATGACCGAACCCGTCCTGCCTGCAGCACACGGGCCGCTGTCAACAGCCGTGCGTTGCGCGCTGTCCGGCCCGCCCTCCGGCGATCACCTGACCCGTATCGGCGCGTCGGTGCGCGATTCAGATCCCTATGGTCTGGATCTGCAGCTGGCGCTGTCGATGTGCTACGAGCTGCACTATCGGGGTCTCGCCGGCGTCGACCCCGCCTGGGAGTGGAACCCGGCGCTGCTGGGGCTGCGCGCCGAGCTGGAACGCGTCTTTCTGGCCGGCGTGCGCCGCGATGTCGGACTCATCGACCCCGATCAGACCGCGGCGGCCGAGATGGAAGCGCTGACGGTCGAACCCGTCGACGGCACCGGCCCGTCGTACTACCTGCGCGACACCGGAACCTGGCAGCAGATGTGTGAATACTTCGTGCACCGCTCGCTGTATCACCTCAAGGAGGGTGATCCGCACGCCTTTGCCATCCCGCGGCTGCGCGGAGTGGCCAAAGCGGCATTCGTGGCAATCGAATTCGATGAGTACGGCGCCGGACATGGCGCGCGGTTACACCAGCAGCTGTTCGCGGATCTGCTGTCGGCGGCCGGACTGGACGCGACGTATTGGGGCTACATCGACGCGGTGCCCGCCGAATCGCTGGCGGTGGTCAACCTCATGTCGCTGTTCGGGCTGCACCGCTCGTTGCGCGGCGCCGCCATCGGGCACTTCGCCTCGACGGAGATCACCTCACCGCCGGGATCACAGCGCATGGTGAAGGCGTTGCGCCGCCTGCAGGCGCCAGCGGCCTGCGTCGAGTTCTACAGCGAGCATGTCGAGGCCGACGCGGTGCACGAGCACGTCGTGCGCATCGATGTCGTCGGCGATCTCGTCGCCCAGGAGCCGCAACTCGAGCACGACGTCATCTTCGGTATCCGGGCGCACGCCGCGGTGGAAGACCGCCTGGCGGAACGGATTATGACGTCGTGGCGCCAGAATCAGACGTCGCTGCGGCGGCCGCTGGAGCAGCCGACGCCTTGAGGCGTCGACACCTGCGATGGCTGGTGTCGCACAACGGATAACGGTCGCTGCGCCGGCAGGTACAGATCGCCACCATGAACCGGTCGGATTCCACGACCTCGCCGTTGGGCATCTCGATGCGCACCGGGCCCGAGACCAGCACGGGCCCGTTGGGCACCACCTGTACCCGGGTAGTGGTCATCGCTTTTCCGCGCGGATCACGATCAGCTCTTCTTCGCGCCGGCCGCGCGGGATCAGGCCGACGCTCTCCAACCATTGCGCCCGCGACGACAGCACCGGACCGAACGGTATCCATTTGGAGGCAATTACTTTCGCGTCCATCCCGGCCCACTTCAGGGCATCCAGCGACTGCTGCACGCCGGACAGCGCCGAATGCACTAGCAGCAGGGATCCGCCGTCGCGCAACAGCTTTGGCGCGGTCTCGCACAGCGGATCGAGGATCGTGCGGCCGTCCGCGCCGGCATTCCAGGCCCAGGACGGGCCGGCGGCCGGGCAGATCTCTTCGGTCTCGGCGCCGGGCGGGGTGGGGACATAGGGCGGGTTGGACACGACGACGTCGAACGGCGCGTCATCCACCGCGGCGTTCCAGGAGCCCTCGCGGACGTCGACCTGCACGCCGGCCACCGCGGCGTTCTCCCGGGCACAACGCACCGCCTGCGGGCAGATGTCGAAGGCGGTGGCACTCGCGCATCCCATCGCGGCAGCCGCGATCGCGACGAACCCGCTGCCCGTGCAGAGATCGAGCACACGACGCCCCGGGATCAGGCCGGAATCGTGCATCACGTCCACCAGCAAACGGGAGTCCTCCTGCGGCTGATACACGTTTGGCACCGGTGAAACAACGGGCTCGGGATACGTGGTTGTCACTGTTGGCCTTTCGAGAACCCTACAAGGATTGCCGCTGATCACGGCTTGGCGGGATAATGCCCGCAAACCGGCGCATTCAAACGGAACGGCCGAAAAGTCGCGGTCAGCCGGTAGTCGCCTGCGCGAATTGCTTGAGGATGGTCGCGCAAAACGCCGGAAGATCCGATGGGGAACGGCTGGTGATCAGGTTGCCGTCGACGACGACCTCCTCGTCGACGACATGGGCACCCGCGTTGCGCAGATCGGTGCGAATACTGGCGTACGAGGTCAGCGTCCGGCCCACTGCCACACCGGCTTCCACCAGCGTCCAGGGGCCATGACAGATGGCCGCCACCGGCTTGCCCGATCCGACGAAATCGCGAACGAAAGACACCGCGGATTTGTCCATGCGCAGCTTGTCCGGGTTCACCGTGCCGCCCGGCAGCACCAGGCCGTCGAAGTCGTCCACGGACGCCTCGGATACCTGGCGATCGACGGCAAACGTTCCCGCCGGTTCCAGATCGTGATTACGCGCCTGGATTTCGCCGTCCTTCAGCGACAGCAACTGGACTTTTGCGCCGGCCTCCTGCACCGCCGCACGCGGCTGTTCGAGCTCGACCTTTTCCACACCGTCGGCCGCCAAAATCGCAATTTTCTTGCCTTGCAACTCGTTTGACATCGTCGGTCCCTTCCTGCGAATCAC
Source organism: Mycobacterium sp. 1482292.6 (assembly GCF_001672995.1). Lineage (NCBI taxonomy): Bacteria > Bacillati > Actinomycetota > Actinomycetes > Mycobacteriales > Mycobacteriaceae > Mycobacterium > Mycobacterium sp. 1482292.6. Next base: position 62,713 of record NZ_LZKV01000154.1, read on the forward strand.
CGATTACTTTCGCCTCAAAGAGCTCGTAGCGCTGGAGCGCCTGATGCGGCCCCGTTGCCGGTCGTGCGTAGCGCCGTGTACAGGTCCAGTCCGGCGATACCGGACAGCAGTGCCGCCGAGATGGCGCCCTGGCGGCGTCGCCCCGGGCCGCGGGCGGCCACGCCCGCGATCAACAGGGCCATGTCCAGGACGTCCCCGGCCACCCGGGTCCACACCAGCTTGGCGGGACCGCCGAGCAGCGCGGCGCCATGGCCGCATTCGCGGACCCCGAGCGCGCGGATCACCCGTCGCGACCGGCTGGTGTCATCCACGCCCGCGATTGCGGCCACTTTGCCCGGGGCGACCAATTCGCTGACGCCGAGTCCGAAACTGGCACCGCTGAGGACCTTGACGAGTGTGTTCGTGGTGCCGTCGGTCTGATCGCTCAACTTTCACTCCCCCTTGCTTCGCCGGAAGACCTGTGTCCGGGCCACCGGCGGTGCGGCGGCGATTTGCGGGGCCAACGCCGCCGGAACGCCCGTCACGTCCCAGCTCTGCCGACGTCCCGGCGCGCGTTGGCCGGCTCCGCACGACTGCGAACGCGGATACCCGGGCGGGAAGCGGTCAAACCTGCGATCAGTTTGCTGCGTCGCGCAACGCCGCGAGCAAAGGCTCCGCGGCCTCGGCGAGGAACCGCTCCTGGGCTTCCCCGCCGATCTGCACCAGCGCGATGTCGGTGAACCCGGCCTCCCAGTACGGCCGGACGCCCTCGACGATGGCATCGAGGTCAGGACCGCAGGGAATGGTCTCGGCGACGTCTTCGGGCCGCACGTACTGGGTCGCCCCGGCGAAGCCGGCCGGCGTCGGCAGATCCGCGTTGACCTTCCAGCCGCCGGCAAACCAGCGGAACTGGTCGTGTGCACGCTTCACCGCGGTGTCGCGGTCGGGATCCCAGGAGACCGGTATCTGGCCGACCACCCGTCCGCCGCCCGCGAGGTTGGCGGCTTGGCGGGCGGAGTGCCATTCCCTGACGAGTTCGGCGTCCGGCTCCACCGCAATGAGGTGGTCGGCCAGCTTGGCGAACTTGTCGACGCCCCGGGCACCCGCCATCGCCACCCCGATGCCGACCGGCACGTCGGGCACGTCCCACAGCCGGGCCGAGTCGACCTGGAAATAGTCGCACA
>NZ_LZKV01000155.1:0-4045 GCF_001672995.1 Mycobacterium sp. 1482292.6
ATCAGGTGCGGTTTTTGCCGGGTTGGTTCAAGGACACCCTGCAGGACGCCCCGATCGAGCGCATTTCGGTGTTGCGGTTGGACGGCGATCTGTATGAGTCGACGATTCAGGCGCTCGATGCGCTCTACCCGCGGCTGTCGTCCGGCGGCTTCTGCATCATCGACGACTACCACGCCATCGGCGCGTGCCGGCAGGCCGTGACGGACTACCGTACGGAACATGGCGTGACCGCAGAGATCGAGGAGATCGACGGCACCGGCGTGCTGTGGCGCAAGCCTTGAGGCTCACCCGCGCGTAGTTCGTCCCGGTGTGGTCGCGCAAACCGGTGCTGTGGAGATTCGTCGATATTTACAGTGATGTCGGTGCTTCACCACGATTGATGGCGCAACCGAAGGGCGTGGATTCGCGATGAAATGTGTGCTGGCCAGCTATGGAACGCGCGGTGATATCGAGCCTTCCCTGGTTGTCGCGCGCGAACTGCAACGCCGGGGGCATGACATGGTCATGGCCGTCCCGCCCGACTCGGTCAGCTTCACCGAGGCCGCCGGGTTGACGGCCGTGCCGTACGGACTGGAATCGCAGGCCTGGCTCGACGTGTACCGCGACTTCTGGACAGCGTTTTTCCGCGGCTTCTGGAAGATCCGGGAGATGCGCGGCATGTGGCGCGAGATGTGGGATCTCAGCGACCAGTGCTGGGCGCAGATGAACACGACGCTGATGTCGCTGGCCGACGGCGCCGACCTGGTGTTCGCCGGGCAGAGTTACCAGGAGCCGGCCGCCAACGTCGCGGAGTACTACGACCTTCCGCTGGCCACGCTGCATCACGTGCCCATGCGGCCCAACGGCCAGGTCGTCGCCATCCTGCCGCCGCCGTTGGCCCGCTCGGCCATGACGGCGTTCGACTGGTTCTGTTGGCGGCTGAACAAGAAGGTGGAGGACACCCAGCGCGCAGAGCTGGGGTTGCCCAAGGCGACGGGACCCTCACCGCGGCGGATCGCCGACCGCGAATCGCTGGAAATCCAGGCCTACGACGAGGTGTGCTTCCCCGGGCTGGCCGCCGAGTGGGCGAAGTGGGATGGCCTGCGGCCCTTTGTCGGCACGCTGACCATGGAGCTGACCACCGAAGCCGACGACGAGGTGATGTCGTGGATTCGCGCGGGATCCCCGCCCATCTGCTTCGGCTTCGGCAGCATGCCGGTCGAATCCCCGGCCGACACCGTCGACATGATCAGCACGGCCTCGGCGCAGCTCGGCGAGCGAGCGTTGATTGCCGCCGGCCGCAGCGACTTCAGCGGCGTCCCCCTTCCCGATCACGTCAAGGTCGTGGGGCCGGTGAACTACGCGACGATATTTCCCGTCTGTCGCGCGGTGGTTCACCACGGCGGTTCGGGCACCACCGCCGCGAGCCTGCGTGCTGGAGTTCCGACGCTGATCCTGTCGATGGACGCCAATCAGACGATCTGGGGAGCCCAACTCAAACGGCTGAAAGTTGGTACCACACGCCGCTTTTCGGCGACGAACCGGGAGACGTTGGTGGGGGACCTGCGTCAAATCCTGGCCTCGGACTACGCGCAGCGCGCCCGCGAGATCGCCACCCGGATGACCAAGCCGGCCGACAGCGTGGTCAAAGCCGCCGACGTCGTGGAGAACTTCGTCAGCTCGCGGAGTCGTACCCGCTCCAGCTAACGGGCTTACCAGCATTGCGCTGGGGAAAAAGCGGAATTTGCTAACGGAAATTCGGGTGCGGGCCGCACTGGACCGACTTCCCGCTTTCCCAAGACACGGTGTCGATAGTCTGGCAGACTTACGTAAGATCAGGCGACGACGCCTGGGGTTCATCCATACCACCCAGAGTCGTCATACTTCTACGGTCGGGGGGAAAGGCCGATGAGGTTGGGTTTGTCGCACTCGACTGCACCGGTGTCACTTTCACGATCGAGCCTGGTCTCGGGCCGCCAAATCCGTTGCGAAACAACTACAACCATGACTCTGACCGCATCGCCGGGCCAATGGCGAGCCGCGGATTACCGAGCGGAAACGCCGCAGTCAAAGTTGCCCGTGCCGTCGGAGACTGATTAAGGTAACCATCGCGATGAAATTTGCTGTGGCAAGTTATGGAACGCGTGGCGATATCGAGCCTTGCCTCACCATCGGTCGTGAACTGATGCGACGGGGCCATTCGGTCCGGATGGCCGTTCCGCCCAATCTCGTCGAGCTGGCCGAAGCGGCCGGGCTTCCCGCGATCGGCTATGGGCCGGACATGCATGACTTTTGGAGCGACGAGTTCATTCGGGATTTCTGGAAGAACTTCGTCAAAGGGCCGATCAGCCTGATGCGCGAAGCCTGGGAACCGGTGCTGCGGAACTGGCAGGAAATGAGCTCGGCGCTGATGTCGGTGGGTGCCGGCGCCGATTTGCTGTTCAGCGGCCAGCTCTACCAGGATCTGGCCATCAACGTCGCCGACTATTACGGCATTCCAATGGCCACGCTGCACTACATCCCCATGCGGCCCAACGGCCAGCTGCTTCCGAAGGTGCCCGGGCCCCTGTGCCGCACCGGAATGTCGGTGTACGACTGGATGTGCTGGCGGATGAACAAGAAGGCGGAGGATCGGCAGCGCCGTGAGCTCGGCCTGCCCACGGCCACGGTCGCCTCGCCGCGGCGGATCGCCGAACGCGGCTCGCTGGAAATCCAGGCCTACGACGATGTGTGCTTTCCCGGGCTGGCTGACGAGTGGGCGAAATGGGGCGGCCAGCGGCCGTTCGTGGGTTCGCTGACCATGGAGCTGCCGACGGACTCCGATGACGAGGTCTTGTCGTGGATCGCCCAGGGGACCCCGCCCATCTGCTTCGGCTTCGGCAGCATGCCGGTCGCCGAAACCCCCGCCGATACGGTGCGAATGATCGGCGCTGCCTGCGCGGAGTTGGGGGAGCGGGCGTTGATCTGCTCGGGCTGGAGCGACTTCAGCGACGTTCCGCAGCTGGATCACGTCAAAGTCGTCGGGGTGGTCAACTACACGAAGGTCTTCCCCGCCTGCCGGGCCGTCGTGCACCACGGCGGATCGGGCACCACGGCCGCCGGCCTGCGCGCCGGCGTGCCCACGCTGATCCTCTGGACGGCGGGCGATCAGCCGATGTGGGGGTCGCACGTCAAGCAGCTGAAGGTGGGCACGTCGCGGCGGTTCTCGGGCTCTACGCCCGAAACCCTCGTCGCCGACCTGCGCAAAATCCTCGCGCCCGAGTACCTCACGCGTGCGCGCGAGCTCTCCACCCGAATGAGCAAGCCCTCCGAGAGCGCGGGTCGCGCCGTCGATCTGCTGGAGGAATTCGCTCGCTCGGGGCGCTGCGTCCCCGACGCTCAAGCTGGGCGAAGTCGCTGAGCCGCCGGTGACGGATACACTGCGAAACGCGCTGACGGCGTCGAGGGACGTCTAGGCTCTCAACCGGTACTACTGGCATGCGGAGTAAGGGGCAGTTTTGGCCGTGACCGATCACGACACGCGGTTTGCATACCTCGACCTGCTCCGCCGCGACCTCACCAGGTATGGCAGCGACGAGCTGGTTCCGGTGGGCTTGTATCGCCTGGGTCGTCCGCTGTTCAACACCCGCAACTTGATGCTGGTGCGCAAGCGGCCGTTCAACAAACAGGCTCGTGATCTCGGCCTGGACTGGCCGGCGGATGCCCTGACGATGATCGGCATGCAGCGCCTGACCAGTCTGCAGAACTGCGTCGAGACGGTGTTGGAAGAGGACGTTCCCGGCGACCTGGTCGAGTGCGGTGTGTGGCGCGGTGGTGCCTCAATCCTGATGCGCGCGGTGCTGGCGGCCCACGGCGACGAGAAGCGCACCGTGTGGCTGTGCGATTCGTTCGAAGGGGTGCCGCCCCCGGACACCGTCAATTACAAGGCGGACAAGGGGATTAGGCTGCACCGCCACGCGCGCATCCTGGGCGTGCCGCAGGAGCACGTGAAAGCGAATTTCGAGCGCTATGGGTTGCTCGATGATCAGGTGCGGTTTTTGCCGGGTTGGTTCAAGGACACCCTGCA
>NZ_LZKV01000156.1:0-1074 GCF_001672995.1 Mycobacterium sp. 1482292.6
TCGGGGTGTTCACCGGCTTCTCGATGGCCGGCTACGGCATGACCAAACACCATCTGACGCATCGGGAACCGGGCTGGCGCCGCCGGCTGGCGATCAACCTGTCCGCGGCGGTGCTGTCGACGATCGTGGTGGGCATCTTCGCGGTGGCGAAATTCACCGAGGGCGCCTGGCTGGTGGTCATCGTGTTCCCGCTGCTGGTGTTCATGCTGACCCGGCTCAACCGCGAATACCGGGCCGAGGCCGCCATTCTCGAGATGTTCCGCACCGATCGCCCGGAGCTGGTGAAGTACGCGCGGCACCGGGTGTTCGTGTTCGTCGACTCGGTCGATCTGGCGGTGATCGAGGCGCTGCGCTACGGCAGGGGGTTGCGGGCCGACGAACTGATTGCGGTGCATTTCATGGTCGACCCGGCCCACGCGGCGCTGCTGCGAAAGCGTTGGGACCATTTCGAACTCGACACCCCGCTGCGCATCGTGGACTGCCCGGACCGTCGGATCAGCCGGGCCGCGCAGCTGCTGGTCGCCAAGGCGCGTGACGAGAACGCGCGCACCAATGTGACGGTGCTGCTGCCGCGGCGAACCTTCGCCCGGCTGCTGGGCCGCGTGCTGCACGACCGCACCGCCGACAAGATCGCGCGAGCGGTCAGCCTGATTCCCGACGCCGCGGCGACGATCGTGCCCTACGACGTCGAATCGCGGATCAGGGAGGCCTACCCCGACACCTTGGAGCAGCGGATCGGACAGGGGATCGACAAGCTCGAGGCGTGGGTGTCCCAGGACGAAGACCGCAAGGTCGACGCCTACGAACACCCGCAGCGACCGCGATCGGTGGTCATGGTGGCCGGCCTGATCTCGGGGCAACGCGCCAGCGTCGAAGGCCGGGTCAGCGAGGTCGAAGACGTCACCACCCGAGGCCGCACCCACCGACAGATCGTCATCGGGGACAGCACCGGCGAAATGACCGTCACCTTCCGCCCGGGCCACGGCGGCGCCGACATCCAGCCCGGTTCCCGATGCGTCAGATGGTGTTTGGTCATGCCGTAGCCGGCCATCGAGAAGCCGGTGAACACCCCGG